>NZ_JAYRLZ010000039.1:0-16105 GCF_041904975.1 Chitinimonas sp.
CACTACCCGCGCCTGCCGGTCATCATCATGACCGCCCATTCCGATCTGGAAAGCGCCGTCGCCGCATTCCAGGGCGGGGCCTTCGAGTATCTGCCCAAGCCCTTCGACGTCGATCACGCCATCGCCCTGATCCGGCGGGCCATGGACGAAAGTGCCAAGCAGGAAGTGGTGGACGCGCCCAGCGATAGCGCCCCGGAAATCCTCGGCCAGGCGCCGGCCATGCAGGAATTGTTCCGCGCCATTGGCCGGCTCAGTCAGTCGGCGGCAACGGTGTTGATTACCGGCGAATCGGGCTCGGGCAAGGAGCTGGTGGCCCAGGCCCTGCATCGGCACAGCCCGCGCGCCAGCCGCCCCTTTGTCGCCATCAATACCGCCGCCATTCCCAAAGAGCTATTGGAAAGCGAGCTGTTCGGCCATGAGCGTGGCGCGTTTACCGGCGCGCAGGCACAACGCAGCGGCCGCTTCGAGCAGGCCGAAGGCGGCACCCTGTTTCTCGATGAAATCGGCGATATGCCGGCCGAGCTGCAAACCCGCCTGTTGCGGGTGCTCAGCGATGGCTACTACTACCGGGTGGGCGGCCATGCGCCGATCAAAGCCAATGTGCGGGTGATCGCCGCCACCCACCAGATGCTGGAAGAGCGGGTCAAACAAGGCCTGTTCCGCGAAGATCTGTTCCACCGCCTCAATGTGATCCGCCTGCGCCTGCCACCTTTGCGCGAGCGACGCGAAGACATCCCCCTGCTGACCCGACATTTTCTCGGCCAGTCTGCCCGCGAGCTGGGCAGCGAGACCAAGCGCCTAAGCGATGAGGCGATGCGTCAGCTGGCCGGTTTCGACTTCCCCGGCAATGTGCGGCAGCTGGAAAACCTGTGCCACTGGATCACCGTGATGGCGCCCGGCCAAACGGTGGGCCCGGCCGATCTGCCGCCGGAGCTGAAAGGTGACGCTACCGTTGCCGCCAGCGGCGACTGGCTCAGCCAGCTCGGTGCCGAAGCCGACCGGCGCCTGTTGGCGGGCGAGCGAGGCTTTATCGACGAGCTGACCCGCCAGTTCGAGCGCACCCTGATTCTGCATGCGCTGGCCGCCACCTCGGGCCGGCGCATCGAAGCGGCCGAGCGGCTTGGCCTGGGCCGCAATACACTGACCCGCAAGATCCAGGAACTCGACCTGGAGCGCGAGCTGGGCGAGTACTGATCGCACGCCTCGCCTTGCCAGCGGCCGCAACGCTTGCCATGATGGAGAACTTTCGTTCACCCCGGCAGTATCATGACGCTCCATATCCCGCTCGTCAGTGCCCGCGCCCTGCATCTGGCCGCGCAAGGCCTGCTCAGCCCGGTGCGGCGCAAGGCCAAGCCGGTCGATGTGCTGGCCGCCATCCGCCGCATGGCCTTATTGCAGATCGATACCATCAATGTGGTGGCGCGCAGCCCCTATCTGGTGCTGTGGAGCCGACTGGGCGACTATGAACCGGCCTGGCTCGATGCCACGCTGGCGCGCGGCGACATCTTTGAATACTGGGCGCATGAAGCCTGCCTTATTCCCAGCGAGGACTACGGCCTGCTGCGCTACCGGATGCGCGACCCGGCCAGCATGGGCTGGAAATATTCGCTGAACTGGCTGAAAACCCATCAGGCCGATATCGAGCAGCTCCTCTCGCGTATCCGCGAACACGGCCCGGTGCGCGCCGCCGACTTTGCCCGTAGCGATGGAAAGAAGGGCGGCGGCTGGTGGGACTGGAAACCGGAAAAGCGCCATCTGGAAGTGCTGTTCACCACCGGCGAATTGATGGTGACGGCAAGGCACAATTTCCAGCGCATTTACGACCTGGCCGAACGGGTACTGGCCAAATCGCGGCCGCAGGGCTGGATCGATGCGCGCGACCAACCCGACTTTGCCAGTGCCGAGCGGCAGATGGTGCGAAACAGCTGCGCGGCACTTGGCGTGGTGAAGGCTGGCTGGGTGGCTGATTACTACCGCCTGAAACGCGGCAAATACGACGCCTTGCTGCACCAGCTGGCCGATGCGGGCGAGCTGCTGCCAGTGCGGATCGAGGGCTGGTCGCACGATGCCTTCGTCCACGCCAGTCTGGCCGGGCATTTGCCGGCCGCTGCCGCCGGCAAGCTGGCCAGCAGCGTCACTACCTTGCTGTCACCGTTCGACCCGGTGGTGTGGGATCGCAAGCGAGCCAGCGAACTATGGGATTTCGATTACCGCATCGAGTGCTACACCCCGGCGCCAAAGCGACAGTACGGCTATTTCGTGCTGCCCATCCTTAGCCGCAACCGGCTGGTGGGCCGGCTCGACGCCAAGGCACATCGTCAGATAGGCGTATTCGAAGTGAAGTCGCTACATCTGGAAACCGGCGTACGCATCAGCCAGCGGCTGGTGAACGACGTCAACGCCGCCATTGCCCGACTCGCCCTCTGGCACGGCACGCCCGATGTTCAGCTGGGCCGATGCCCCGCTGATTGGCCCAGCCCAATGGAAAGCCAAGCGGCGGGGGAGCTGCACCACGCGTCCGGCGGCAACTGAACGCGCGGCAAGCAGCGCCACGACCGTCGGGCGGGGCGTGACCGGCCATGCGGCAGCCGGAAACTTCCCGCTATCGCCTTAAGGCCGGGCGATATAGATATTGCTGCTCGGGCAGGTACCCGCCGTGCCCGCATCGGTCACCAGGGCGGAGCCGGCCGGGAAATCGCCCAGCGCGGCCGGATCAAGAGCAATGCGCGCCTCGGTCAGATAGCTTTTGCCGCCCGAGCTGCTGCACAGCAAGGACAGGGCTGCCGCGCTGCCACTGCCGAAACTGGTTTCAAACGCGGCCAGCAACTGGCTACGACTGACATATTTGCCCGCCTTGCTGGCGATGAACTTGTTGAAACTGGTCTGGCCGAGTTTGGCTACCAGCCAGTCTGCCGTGGCCCAGTAGCTATTCGGGTCGGTGCCTTGATCCGAGCAGGTGCCGTGCTTGTACCACTCATGCTTGTCGAGGCAGGAAGCGGCGCCCGGCATATAGGTGGACAACTGCGTCGCCATCGCACTGCTCAGACCATAATTGGCCATGCTGCACCAGGTCGGTGCGCGATCGAGATTGATCTGCGCCTGCGGCACACCGCAATACGAGGGGTAGCTGCCATCGTAATTGTTCGGCCACAAGCCATGCAGGGACAGATGGCTGCCGGCAAAGCTGGTGCTGCTCAGGTTCGCGCATTCGGTATTGCCCTGGTGGGTGGCGCAAAAGCCAGGCTCCCAGGAGCTGGCCAGTAGCAGATAGTCGTAATTCTCTGCCTGTACAAGGCCGGACAGCGCCAGCAGGGCGGCGCCTGCCAGCCAGTTGCTCAATGTTTTCAACATGCTTACTTCTCCTTTGTGTATCTGGCCGACCCATGCCGACCAGCCCATGCTCTGTGGGGGCTGCATGTATAACAAGCCTGTATGACGCGACGGTTTTGCCAATAAGACGGTTTGATGTGATTTGCGTGACAGCGGCGATGAAGGTCAAGTGAGTGCGCGGCGCAACGAAACCGTGCGGCCCAGCCAACATTCAAGCAACTGCTCTAATTCGGTTTGACCATGGCGGCACAAGCCCGGATGATTGCTCGCCGGTGCTGCGCCATTGCATCAGCAAGGTGTCAGGTAGCGGCTGCCAAGCAAGGCTTGCCCCGTGGGGGGGCGGCACAGGTCGATCGATGGAGACAAAATGAAACTGATCAATGGCGTAAAAAGCTGGCTCTTGGCCGGCATGCTGGCAATGGGCAGCCTGGCCCAAGCCAGTATCGATGTGAACGGGGTGGCGGTGGAAGAAACCGTCAAAGTGGCCAATAGCGAATTGAAGCTCAACGGCGCCGGCATCCGCACCAAGCTGTTTGCCAAGGTCTATGTAGCCGCCCTGTATGTCAGCGAACCACGCACCACCACCAAGGATGTGCTGGCATTGAATGGCCCCAAGCGCGTCAGCATGACCATGCTGCGCGAATTGAGCTCGGACACCCTGAGCCAGGCCCTGCTCGATGGCCTCAACCACAATTGCAGCGATGAAGAAAAAGCACGCTTTTTCAACCAGATGCTGGCCATCGGCCAGCTGTTCGGCGCCTACCGCTCGATCAAACCCAAGGATGTGATGACGGTGGACTGGATACCCAACACCGGTACGGTAGTGCAGCTCAATGGCAAGAAACTGGGCGAGCCGATGCCTGATGCCGATTTTTACAACGCCTTGTTGAAAATCTGGCTCGGTGATCGCCCGGCCGATTCCACCCTGAAAAAACAGATGCTTGGCGGCAAATAGCCTTGCCACGGTGCCCCGCTCAAGCGGGGCGTTTTGTTTTGGGGTCGCGTGCTTGGCAACTACACGCACCGCTGCCCACAAATGCGCCTATGATCGAGCCAGGCCACTGCCAACCCGCGTAGTGGCCGGCGGCGAAGCAACCGCAGCAGCAAGGCTGCGTCCGGGGATAGACGACGCCGCCAGGAGCAAAACGATGGCAAAAGGTCAAAAGCACAGTAACAAGGAAAGCAAGAAGCCCAAGAAGGTCAAACAGGTCGTGGTGCCTGTCGGCACGTTCCTGGCCCAGGTCAAACCCGGTGATACGGGCAAGGCCAAATAAGCAGAAAAAGGAAACCGGCCCAGGCCGGTTTTTTACTGCGTACCGCCGCTGCATCCAGGCCAGCAGGGGCGGTCATCGCTAGCCGCTGACCGGCTCTGTGTCATAGTATTGCCCGATCCTTGCCTTGGGCTCTGCTACCGGAGCCCTGCCCCATAGCCCCCGGAGCCATCGCCCATGAAACTACCGAACGCTAGCCTGACCGGCCTCTTGGCAATCAATCTGTTTTGCGCTTCTTACTCCCAGGCAGCCGAGAAAGTCGCACCGGTCACGCCGCAAGCCTTGCTCGACCAGCTGCGCGCCCTGCCCGGCACCGATGCCAATGGCCGGGTACAACACAATAAGGGAGTGATCCTGACCGGCACGTTCGAGCCAACCATCCAGGCCGCCCTGATGTCGCGGGCGCGGCATTTTCACTTCCCCAGCCAGGTGATCGCCCGCTTCTCCAATGCCACCGGCCTGCCCGATATTGCCGACAACAGTCCGAACGCCTCGCCGCATGGCGTGGCGTTGCGCTTCACCATGCCGGACGACGGCCGCTACACCGATATCGTGATGCATGGCTACAACGGCTTTCCGGTGCGTACCGGCGAAGAATTCGCCGAATTCCTGCGCGTGCTCGCCGCCCCCGGCAGCGGCAAATCCTCGCCACTGGAACGGTTTCTGGGCAAGCATCCAGCGGCCAAGCGTTTTATCAACGCACCACGCCCGATCTGGGACAGCTATGCCAGCGAGACCTTTTACGGGGTAAACACCTTCGTGCTGCGCAATGACAAGGACAAGCCCAGCCCTGGTCGCTATATCCTGGTGCCGGACGCCAAGGGCAATCAGTTGACCGAGTCGGAAACCGCCTCATTCAGCCCCAACTACCTGGCCGATGAGCTGCGCGAGCGCATCCGCCGCACTGCCATCACGTTTGATCTGGTATTCCAGCTACCGGAGAAGGGCGACAAGCTGGACGATGCCAGCATCAGCTGGCCCGACACGCGCAAGCGCCTGGTGCTTGGCACCGTCTACCTGACCGCCGCCATGCCGGACAGCGCCACCCAGGAGAAACAACTGGCCCTTAACCCGCTCAATCTGGCCGATGGCGTGGATATCTCCAACGACCCATTGCTGCGCGTTCGTGGCTCCACTTATGCACTAGGTGCCAGTGCGCGAGGTGTGGCCGGGAAATAGACCTCAGGCGGCAGCGTGTGGGCGCCATGCGCCCACCGCCTGTCGGCCGCCCTGCTTGCGGCCTACCTTGACGGCGCCACGAAACCCCGCGCATTCAATCACTTAGCGCACACCGCTGCAGCCTGATTGGCAAGATGCGGCAAAAAACAGGCTGCTCAGGCTCAAGGCCGGCGTGTGCCAGACGATGTAGTGCAGACAGATCGAACTGCCTGCTCCCGCCGCACCCATGCCCGATATCGACGCCCTGCCGGTCAGCCCCGCCATTCGCACCGCCCTGGATTGTGCAATCCAGTCGGTGCTTGGCCGTATCTATGCCCAGCAGGCGCTGGGACGCTGCGCCACCTATGCCATTGTCGGCGCCCGGGTATTGAGCGAGGTACTCAAGCACCCCTATTACCCGGTGTGCGGCGGCCAGGTGCTCGATTGTGGCAATGGCATGTATATCGTCTTCTACCCGGGTCGCGAGGAGCGGCGCCGGGCGCGACGGCTCGGCGATATGCGTGACTACCATTGCTGGATCCAGGCGCAGCGCAAGTGTGCTGGCAGCACCCGGACGCGGATCGAGATCGTCGACTTTGCGGCGCGGCACGACCGGGCGTCGGCCGAAATGCTGGGCGTACCGTTCGAGCGAGCCAGCGATCTTGACTACCTGTGGGTCTGGGAAGATGTACAGGCGCTTGCCTTCCCCGACAGTTTGCGCAGCCATCCCGATATGCGCAGCCGCCGCCCGGCCTGGCAATGGGTGGATGAAAAATGCACGCGTCTCCTGCTGGATATGCAGGCGGCCCAACCCGGCTTTTATCGCCAGCTCAGTGAGGCAGTGATTGCCTCGCTTGGTGAGCATGCGAGTCCTGCCAACAGCGCATCGACCTTGCTGACACCGCAATTTCGCCTGCGACTACCCGAGCTGCGCCAACACGCCGGCAGCTTGGTCGGCCTGCATGCCTGAACGGGCAGCAGGGCTCTGCCGCCCTGTCAGCAAGCCGGAAGTCAGCTCAGGGCATAAAACGTGCGCAAATTCGCGAGCCAAGCTTGAACGCCAATGCTTTCCTGGCGTCTTGTCTCAAAAGTTCGTTAAAAAATTCCCGCCTGGATTCGCCGCCACGCAGCGTTGCAAATGCTCGCCCTATCTCGATATGGCTGTGCTTTACGCCTTTGCTGGCGGCGCTCCAGGCGAGAATTTCATTCAATCGAGGCCTGATACAGTGCCTAGCGAAATCCGTAACTGAGCCCCAGCGCAAACCAGCGCGCCTTGACCGGTGCCAGCCCTGCCGTGCCACCGCCCCCCCAGCGCAGCCCGCTACGCTGCTCATAGCGCTCTGCCAGCAGGTCGATGCGGGTATCGGCATCGATCATGCGGCTGACTTTCAGGCCGACGGTAGCGGCGCCGAAGGCGCCCTGGCGGCCGTCGGCACTGTAAGGCACGTCAAAATCGCGCGGCGGAAAGCGGTTGCTGAAAAAGCGGGCCGCACTTTGCGTGTAGTAGCGCAAGCTCGGGCGTACGCTCCACCGCTCGCCTAGCGATTGATACCAGCTCAACTCCACACTATGCGCATGCACCTGCCAGCTATCGCGGTAGTAGCGATAGTCAACATGCAAGGCGGCATCGAAGGCCGGCATCCAGCGCCGGTAACGGCTTAACCAGGCTAGCTCGTGCCGGCTATCCGGGCGCAGATCGAGCGGTTTGTAATGGTCGGTAAAGTCGCCCCCGCCATTGCTATAGGTCAGATTGGACTGGATGATGTCCAGCGGCGACAGCACCTGGGTGAGGCCGAGCAGATAGTCGGTGGTACGGCGGCGCCCGTCGACATAGTCGCGATCGGTCGCGCTGATGCGGTCATTGCTCTGGCCGATGCCAAACGAAACCGTGGTGTTCTGATCGGCGCTAAGCCATTGCCCATCGAGGCTGGCGGCGCGCGAGCGGTAATCGTTCTCATCGGAGTAGGCGGCACCGACACCCAGCACCAGCCGGTCGAAATAATGGCGCAGCTTGATATCGCCCTGCTTGCGCCTGTCGTGGATACCCAGGCCGGAAGCACCGGAAAGGGTGTTCAGATACTGCGGGGAGGCTCCGGACATGCTGTCCAGCGTGGCTGAGGCCTCGATGCTGTTACTGGCGCCAAGCGGCGCCTGCAACCAGAGTGTCGGGCTACGCACCGACATGCGATCGCGCTTCGCGTCGTAATCGCGATAACTCAGGTAGCTAAGCTGCGCCGCCATGCCATCGGGCGGCGCTACCGCCTGGGCCGCCACCGGCACCAGGGCCAGTGCGGCGGCCGTCAACAGGCCCAATACCTCGCTGGTCTCGATGTCGCGTTCCGTATCCGGCCTGGGCATCAGTTGCATCCGCAACCTCCCCCGCCCACCCCGGTGCCGCCCTTGGCGGCTTCCTTACTGGCATACAGATGGTTTTTCTGGCGCGCTTCCACCGGGTCAGGATCGAAAGCCATCTGCCGCTTGGCCAGATAGCCTTTCTCCCAGGGCTGCACGCTGGCACAGCCGGCCAGCAAGGCGATAACGATCAACAAGCTGCTTCGCATGACTAGTTCCCGGTGACAGTTTCTTTCAGCAAGGCGTCAATCTCGCTGGTGATCTTCGCGGCGCTATCGGCGCGAAAACCCAGATGGCTGGCCCGCACCCTGCCCTGGCGGTCGATCAGATAACTCGACGGCATGCCGGCCACCGCCCAGGCTTTGGCGCTGTTGCCAGCGGCGTCATACAGCACGGTGAATTGCGCCGGATAGCGCGCCAGAAAAGCCGCCGCATCCTTGGCCTCGGCATCGACATTGACCGCCAGCACGACAAGGCCTGCGTCGCCGTACTGCTTGAGCAGCTGGTTCATGAACGGAAACGACTGCCGGCAAGGCCCGCACCAGGACGCCCAGAAATCCACATACACCAGCTTGCCGCGCAAGCTTGCCAGATCAAGGGTTTGACCCTGGCCGTCAGCCAGCGCCAGCGGTGGCGCAGCTTGGCCCGGTGCCGCCGCGAGCAGCGGCTGACTGAAAGCCAATAATGCAACAAGCAGCAATCGATACATGGAGTGCCCTTCTTCAAGCATCAGGCGAGCAATGCCGGATCGCGGTCGTGACAGCAAGCGCCGTGGCAAGACGCGAGCCAACACTCAGGCGCAGAAATCAGAAACCCGCCGCTGCCGCACTGGGCAAGAAACTCTGGATGGTGCCAAGGTCAAGAATCCCCGATCCGCTGGCCGGCGCATAAAAGAAGGCGCGGCCACCGTTACTGGCATCGCCCTGGGTGGCAATATAGACCTGCGAGCCCGTATACAAGCGGAAGTAATAGCCCGACAGCGTGCCGCTCTGCACCGGACCGACCAAGAGGGATGGGAAGGACTTCTGCCCCCAGTCGAACACCCGGTCAGAATCGGTGGTATTGCTCTTGGCCAGGAAGATCGCCAGATTCGATACGTCGGCGTCGGTCAGCTTGGCCAGCGTGGTATCGGCGCGCATCTGCGACACGCTGGTAAACGCGCCACGGATAACGGTGGGGTTGTTCCGCCCGACAAAAATCTGCGGCAGGATGGGATTGTCGATATCGCCATGACAGCTCAGGCATTTATCGGTATAGGTCTTGCGCCCCATATCGACACTGGCGCCGGGCAATACCCCCGCTGCGCTGGAAACAGCCTGCAACAGAAGGCACAAGGTCAGGCTGGACAAAAAACGGTAAGGCATGGACATGATATTCCCCTGGGATTTTCCGAGAGCTTAGGCGAATACGCGCCACCGCGCAGCGCCAAGATGTCAAAATTTATGACAATGCACTGAAAACACGGTTACCAGTCGCACGATATCCAGCCCCAACAACCCTCTGGCAGCGCCGCAGCTGCGAAAAACTTCTTGCCCTTCTCAGCCTTTGATCGGAGATCATCTTGCGATGAACAAACGCATTCTCCTCGCCGAAGACGAAGCCGCCATCGCCGATACGCTCATCTATGCCCTGCAGCAAGAAGGTTTTGCGGTGCAATGGCACCAGCTGGGGCGCGAGCTGCTGGCCAGCCACGCCAGCGACCCTGCTGATTTGCTGATACTCGATATCGGCCTGCCCGACCAGAGCGGCTTCGAAGTATGCAAAGCCATACGCCAGCGCTCGGCCGTGCCGGTGCTGTTCCTGACTGCCCGTGCCGCCGAAATCGACCGGGTGGTCGGCTTCGAGATCGGTGCCGACGACTATGTGGTCAAACCATTCAGCCCGCGCGAGCTGGTCGGCCGGGTCAAGGCCATCTTGCGGCGCAGTCAGCCGCAGACGCCCCTTGATGCATCGGGCCTGCGCCACGATGCTGCCAGGGCGCAAATCTCGCTCAATGGCCAGGTGCTGGAGCTGACGCGCTATGAATACCGGTTGCTGGCAGCGCTGCTGGCCGACCCGGGCCGGGTATTCAGCCGCGCCCAGCTGATGGACAAGGCCTGGGATGAACCGGAAGCGAGCTTCGAGCGCACGGTGGATGCCCATATCAAGAGCCTGCGCGCCAAGCTGCGTGCCGCCGATGCCGATTGCGACCCGATCCGCACCCATCGTGGCCTCGGCTACAGTCTGAGCTGGGAGCGGGCGTGAAGATCAGCGTCCGTATCTTTCTCGGTTATTTCCTGATTGTCGGCGTGGCCGCCTGGTTTTTGATCGACAGCGCGCGCGACCGCCTGAAACCGGCACTGCGTCAGGCCATGGAGGATTCACTGGTCGACAGTGCCAATCTGCTGGCGGAATTGGCGCGCGACGAAGTGAAGCAAGGCAGCATGGCCAATGGCCACTTTGCCGCCCGGGTGGCGGACTTTCAGGCAAGGCGGATCGACGCGGTGGTGTGGGGCATACGCAAGGACAAGCCCGAATACCGCATCTATGTCACCGACGACAAGGGCCGGGTGCTGTATGACTCGGCCCACCTGGCCGAAGGCCAGGACTTCTCGCGCTGGAACGATGTCTACCTGACCCTGCGCGGCCACTATGGCGCCCGCTCCACCAAATCAGACGAGGCGGGCGGCTCGGTCATGCATGTGGCAGCGCCCATTGTCGATGCCGGCCGCATTATCGGCGTGGTGACGGTGGCCAAGCCTTCGGCCTCGGTCCAGCCATTTTTCGACCTGGCCCTGAGCAGCCTGTCGCGCGCCGGTGCCTTGGTGCTACTGGCCTCGGTGCTGGTCGGCACCTTGCTGTCCTGGTGGCTGACCCGCTCACTGCAGCGCCTGCTCGACTATGCCGAGGCGGTCGGGCGCGGCGAGCGGGTAAGACTGCCCAAACTCGGTGGCGGCGAGGTAGCGGTACTGGGGCGAGCGATGGAGGCCATGCGCACCGAGCTGGAGGGCAAGCGCTATGTCGAGGACTATGTGCATAGTCTCACCCACGAGCTGAAGAGCCCGCTGGCCGCCATCCAGGGTGCTGCCGAGCTGATCAGCCCTGCCATGCCGGCTCCCGATCAGGCGCGCTTTCTCGACAATATCCGCCGCGAAGCGGCCCGCCTCACCACCATCACCGACCGCCTGCTGGCCTTGGCCCAGCTGGAAAGCCGCAAGCAGCTCGATGCCATCGAAACCATCGACTTGCCGGCGCTATTGGCAGAGCTGGTCGATGCCAAGGCGGCGCAATGCGCTGCCCGCCACATTCACATTGCCGTGCAATGCACACCCGGCCTGCAGCTATCGGGCGAGCGCTTCCTGCTCGGGCAGGCACTCTCCAATCTGCTGGACAATGCCATCGATTTCTCGCCAAATGGCGGCGAAATCACCGTCAGCGCAGGCATTGCGGCAAACCGTTGCCAGATCAGCATCCGCGATCACGGGCCGGGCATACCCGACTATGCGCTAGCGCGCCTGTTCGAGCGCTTTTATTCGCTGCCGCGCCCGGCCAGCCAACGCAAATCCACCGGGCTGGGCCTGCCCTTCGTAGGCGAAGTAGCCAAATTGCACGGCGGCACCATCACCGTGCGCAATGCCGACGATGGCGGCGCACTGGCACAGCTGGTTGTGCCACTCCCTCACTGATGCAGGCGCGCGACGCCAAGCTGCCGCCCGTCACCGCGGCAAAGCACTTCTTTGCCGGAACCCGTCTCGGCACCTACAACACGGCTTGTCGCCTCTCGCAATGATCAGCGGGTACCGTGCCCATCAGCCACATCGAAAGTGTTTGCTGGCTGGCGCAATTGCCCAACAGGCCAACCGGAGATTTGCCATGTCTAGCCAAGGAAAACTGGCTGCCGCCATCATGCTGGCCCTGGCCGCCAATGCGCGCGCCGAGCTTTCGCTGTTTGACAATCGCCTCAAGCTGGAAGGCTTTGCCACCTTTGGCATGATCAAGGCCGATGACCCGCAAGTTACCGTCAAGGTCGATGATCGCACCAGCACCGGCTCGACCAATGATGTACGACTCGACGCCGACTCGCAGATTTCCGGCCAGGCAACCGTCGTCCTGTCCAATAGCGTAAAAGGCGTGGTGCAATTACTGGCAAAGAAAGACGACAAATCGCAATTCAAGCCAAAAGTCGAATGGGCTTACCTCAGCTGGCAGGCTAGCGACGAGCTGGATTTCAAACTCGGTCGTTCGGTTGCCCCCATATTCCTGATGTCGGATTATCGCAATCTGTTTTACGCACAAACAGCTGCCCGACCATCGATTGCCTACAGCACCAACCCCATTACCTGGCAAGACGGTATCAATGTGCTGTGGGAACCCAAAGTCGGCTCCAATAATTTTACTGTCGATGCTTTTTATGGAAAAACACGGCTTTCGGTGGGCAGCAGTGTCTCCATCGACTTCAGCAAAGCATGGGGCATTGCCGGAAAATGGAGTAGCGGACCATTTTCAGCCCGACTCGGCTATTCAAGCTACGACTATAAAGTCACCGCACCGCCCATAGCCGGCCTGATCGGATTCGTAGCAACCATACCACCAGCCTTTTGCAGCAACTGCGCGCAGTTGATGTCCAAGGAAATGGATATCGAGCACGGAAAGTCGAATTTAAAAACTTTCGGACTGGCGTACGACGATGAGCAATACATTGCGCAAGCCGAGTGGGCCCGCCGCGAACAAACACTGGCCAATGCACCGGTAACCGATAGCTATTACGCCATGGGTGGTATTCGTTATGGCTCGTTGACGCCGTATCTGATGTATACCAATTTCAAGACCAAGGGTGACAAGTTGCCATTTTCCGGCCCGGCTGCTTCACCCTATGCGGATACACTGGGTTTTTTACGATCTACGCGCTTGGGCATAGGCAGCCCGGATGGCAATACCTATACCTTGGGTTTACGCTGGGATTTGGCGCCGCGTATTGCCCTGAAGGCGCAAATAGACCATATGCGTTTCTCCCAACCGGAGCTAGGGTCGACCTTTGTCGTCAAGTTTCCGCAAAATATCTATGCCAGCCCGGCATTGGGCCTGAGCAAGCAATATTTTGACGGCAGGGTCAATCTTTATACCCTCAATCTGGACATGATTTTCTAAGGGGTGCGCCATGAAATACCAAGCAGCGTTTTTCATGCTGTGCTCTATGGGCCTGCTGGCCATCGCTCAACCCGTGGCGGCAGAAATGGTGGTCGTTGCCGGCGCCAAGAGTCCACTGGGCAGCCTGAATAAAGACCAACTGATCGAAATCTACCTCAGCAAGGTCAAGAACCTGTCCGGCGTAGCCGTACAACCGAGCCTGCCGGCCAGCGGCGCAGTACGGGAAGTTTTCCTGAGCCAGGTGCTGGGCAAGTCGGATGCCCAGGCGCGCGCCTACTGGGCCAAGCTGGCATTCACCGGTCGCGGCGGCCCTCCCCGTGAGGTGTCCAACCAGGATGAGTTGCTGCAACAATTGCAGCGCGACCCCGGCATGCTTGCCGTCATGGAAAAATCAGCCAATAGCGAGCTCAAAGTCCTGTTCAGCCTGCCTTGAGCACTCGGCCAGGCCGGCCAGCTGCGCCGGTCTGGCCCGAGCGTGTCGGCCCGGCAGAGCCCTTGGCGCGCTTGCCCAAGGCCGCCTGCCCTAGCCCAGAGTCAGCAAGCAATCCGCCAGATGGCGGCCGCTGAGCCAGGCACCTTCCACCTTGCCGCCGTTCAACCAGTCGCCACACATGCCAAGGCGACAATCCCTATCCAGCGCCGAACCCATTGCCAGTGGCTGATCGATATCGGCATAGCGCCAGCGATGCAGCAGATGCTCGGCAGGCGCCTTGCCGCCCAACTGCTTCAGCGCGTCGAACAAGGTGGCGGCAACAGCCTCGGGCGTGGCATCGAGATGCGCCGCGCTCCATGCTGCGTTGGCATGGATCAGCCATGTGTGGTTTTCCGGCCGGCCCGGCTTGCTGGCTTGGCGCGCCAGCCAGCGTAGCGGGCCGTGGTTGATGAACGCCGCGTCGAAATCAGCGAATGGCGCATCGGCAAACTGGCCGATCAGCGCCCAGCTTGGCAGCATGGTCACCGCCTGCGCCGTGGCAGCCAATTCTGCCGACCACGGGGACGCCAGCGCATGGGCCTGCGGCGCCGGCATCGCCAGCGCCAGCGCCTGGTAGCCGGGCGTATCTGCTTTACCGCCCTGACAATCCACTGCCCAAGCCGTGCCAGTCTGACGTATTGCGATCACCTGCGTGCCGCGGTGCACGGTGATCTGCTGTGCTAGCGCCGTCACCGGCGCATTCATGCCGGGCAGGCCGACGTAGCGAACTGTTGCATCATCCAGCGCGCGCCAGCCAGCCTTATCGTATGCCGCCATGCGCGCCGGCCATGGCGCGACGATGCCGGCCTCAGCCCACTGGGCGACCTGTTGCATAAAGCCCGGATCGCGCGCGGTGAAGAACTGGGCACCATGGTCACATTGCCAGTTGTCGCCGCGCCGCGTGCTCATTCGCCCACCCAGCCCCCGGCTTTTTTCGTAGACATCCACTTGCACGCCCTGCGCGGCCAAGCGCTGCGCGCAGGCCATACCAGCCATGCCAGCGCCGATAACGGCAACTCTTGTCAGGCTCATCCGAAACTCCCTGTGATGGGGCCGCTCACCGCGGCCAGGAATGTTGATTGCGCAAATCATACCAATTGGTAACAATATTTACTCATCAGTATCGCCATCAGGAGCAGATCATGGGTGCAGTGTGGATTACCGGGGCAAGTGGTGCGATGGGCTCGGCGCTGGCGCGCCTGCTGGCGCAGTCGGGGCGCCCCTTGGTGCTGAGCGCCAGAAACGAAGCGCCCCTGGCGGCGCTGGCCGAACAGCTGGCGGTGCCGGTTGCGGTGCAGGCCGGCGATCTGCTCGAGCCGGATACAGCATCGCGCCTGTTGGCCGCCGCCGAGTCGAAGATCGGGCCGGTGGATGGCTTCGCCCATTGCATCGGCTCAACCCTGATCCGCCCGCTGCATCTCACCGCAGAAAACGATCTGGATGCCGTGTTCAAACACAATTTCTTTAGCGCCGCCTGGGCGCTGAAGGCCTTTGTCGCCGCCCAGCTCGCAGCCAAACGGCCGGGCAGCGCGGTGCTGATCGGCAGTGTGGTGGCACGCGCCGGCTTTCCCAACCATGAAGCCATTGCCTCGGCCAAGGCGGCGGTCGATGCGCTGGCGCTGTCGACGGCGGCCAGCTATGCCGAGCGCGGCATTCGCGTCAATTGCGTGCACCCGGGGCTGACCGTGTCGCGCCTGTCGGCCAGGCTGACCGGCACACCGGAGCTGATCGAGCGCCATGCCCACGCCAACCCGCTGGGCCGGCTGGGCGAAGGAGCGGACAGTGCAGCGCTGATCGCCTTCCTGTTGTCGGATGCGGCAGGCTGGATCACCGGTCAGTCGATCAGCGTCGATGGCGGTCACGCCGCCTTGCACCCCTTGCCCAAGGCCTGAAGTGGCCAGCGCCTGAGCCGACCATGGCACACACCAAACCCGCTCTCCCCCACAAGTGCTGCGCCGCTTGCGGCCGCCCGTTTGCCTGGCGCCGCAAATGGGCGCGCGACTGGGATGCAGTGCGCTACTGCTCCGAACGCTGCCGCCGCCAGCGCACGGTGGCGGGAGTACGGCCATGAGCACCTTGCGCCTGATCCTCGGCGACCAGCTCAATGCGGCACACCCGTGGTTCCGCACCGTTGATGCGCAGGTGCGCTATGTGATGATGGAGACCCGCAGCGAAACCGACTATGTGCGCCACCATGCCCAGAAGGTGCTGGCGATTTTTGCTGCCATGCGCCACTTCGCCGCCGCACTGCAAGCTGCCGGGCACAAGGTTCACTATATCCGGATCGGCGACACGGAAAACCGCCAGCAATTCGCCGCCAACCTCACTACCCTCGCCGAGCGCTATGCGGCCACCCGGTGGGAGCGCCAGCAGGCGGACGAATGGCGGGTCGAGG
>NZ_JAYRLZ010000039.1:16115-22259 GCF_041904975.1 Chitinimonas sp.
GAGGCACAGGCGCAGCTGGGCCTTCCCTGTACGGTGGTCGACTCGGTGCACTTCCTTGCCGATCGCCAGACACTGGCGGCGGCGTTTGCCAGCCGCGTACCGCGAATGGAGCAGTTCTATCGCCGCATGCGCCAGCAATACGGCGTGCTGCTCGAAGCAGATGGCAAGCCCTGTGGCGGGCGCTGGAATTTCGACAGCGACAACCGCGCACGCTGGCCAGGGCACCCCGCTGTGCCGCCCTGGCCTTGGGCCGCGCATGACGTGAGCGCGCTGTGGCAGGAGATCCGGTCCGCCGGCATTGCCACCATCGGCGCGCCCTGCGCCAGCGCCCTGGCCTGGCCGCTGACCCGCAAGGAAGCGCGCGCCGGACTGGCCCATTTCATCGCCCATGCCCTGCCGGACTTTGGCCGGTTTCAGGATGCGATGAGCAGCGCCGCGCCGACCTTGTTCCATTCCGGGCTGAGCTTTGCGCTCAACACCAAGATGCTGCATCCGCGCGAGGTGATCGCTGCGGCGCTTGACGCCTATCAGGCCGGGCGCGCGCCGCTGGCCAGCGTCGAGGGCTTTGTGCGGCAGATACTCGGCTGGCGCGAATATGTGCGTGGCGTGTATTGGGCGCATATGCCGGCCTATGCACAGCGCAATGCCTTGGGCGCGCATCGCCCGCTACCGGCCTGGTACTGGACTGGCGCGACCCGCATGGCCTGCCTGCGCTCCGCCATCACGCAATCGCTGCAAACAGCCTATGCCCACCATATCCAGCGCCTGATGCTGACCGGCAATTTCGCCCTGCTGGCCGGCTGCGACCCATCCGAAGTCGATGCCTGGTATCTGGGCATCTATATCGACGCGTTCGAATGGGTGGAAATGCCCAATACGCGGGGCATGAGCCAGTATGCCGATGGCGGCATGGTCGGCAGCAAGCCCTATGCCGCCGGCGCCAACTATATCCAGCGCCAGTCCGACTATTGCAGCGGCTGCGCCTACCAGCCAAAACAGCGCACCGGCCCGGCCGCCTGCCCGTTCAATGCGCTGTATTGGGACTTTCTTCCCCGCAATGAAGCCCGACTTGCCGGCAATCCACGCCTGCACATCCCGCTGGCCGCCTGGCATCGCATCGACCCGGCCGAGCAGGCAGCGATACGCGCCCAGGCCGCCACGACACTGGCCAATATCGACCAGCTTTAGCCACCATCAATCAGCGCGGCCACCCTTACCAGGGGCGCGCCGCCTGCTCGGGCGCGGCAAACCAGTCGTGGATATGGTCGATCAGCGCCCGCAATTTGCGCGGCTGGGTCTGGCGATAGGGGTAGACCAGATAGATCGGAAAGCTGGGCAATTCGTAGTCAGGCAATACCCGCTGCAGGCGCCCGCTTGCCATATCGGCTTCAACCAGATGGCGCGGCAGACAGGCAAAACCGGCGCCAGCCAGGGCCAGGCGGCGCAACATCGGGTAGCTATTGGCGGAAAAGCGACGCCGCACCGGCACTTCGCACACCTGCTGCTCACGCATCAGCAGCCAGCGCTCATTGCCCGGCAGATGGCTGTTCAACAGGCAAGGCAGCCCGGCCAGTTCCTGCGGGGTTTGCGGCAAGCCATATTGTGCGATGGCAGCGGGGCTGGCCATCAGCCAGTCGCGCCGCACCCCGACCGGCCGCGCCACCAGGCGCTCATCCAGGGCGGCACTGCTGCGCAAGGCCACATCGAAGCCCTCGGCCATCAGGTCGCGCATGGCCAGGCTCAGGTCGATATCGATTTCCACCTTGGGGTAACGCTGGCTGAAGCCTTGCAGCATATCGCCCAGAAACGCCTCGCCAAAGGTGGTGGGCGCAGTCAGCCGTATCAGCCCGGCCACCTCGTCACGCAGCCCAGCCACCGTCTCTTCGGCCTGCACCATGATGCTGCGCAGGGCGCGGCAGTGTTCCAGATAGCTGCGTCCGGCTTCGGTCAGTGCCAATCTGCGCGTGGTACGAAACAATAGCTGCACCTGCAGTGCCGCCTCCAGCTGGGCTACCTGCTTGCTGATATAGGCTTTCGAGCAGCCAGCATGCTCAGCTCCGCGTGAAAAGCTGCCCGCATCCACCACGGCAAGAAAGGCCATCGCCCAGTCGTATTGCGCTTTGATTGTTTCCATACGGATGACAATTATTCCACCGCCAGGCGGCTGATCACAAGGCTGCATCGCTCTAAGATGCCGATCACGGTGAACGCCAGCCAGCAGTCGTCAGCAAGGCAGGCTTCCATCAATCCACCAGCAAACAACGCAAGGAGCATGCATATGAAAATCGCTATCTTCGGCGCCCAGGGCACCATTGGGCAGGCCATCAGCAAGGAACTCGGCCAGCGTCATGAAGTCATCGCCATCGGCCGCAACTCGGGCGCGCACCAAGCCGATATGGCCGACATTGCCAGCGTGCGCACCCTGTTCCAGCAGATCGGCAAGGTCGATGCGATCATCGCCGTCGCCGGCCAGGTGCACTTTGGTCCCTTGGCCGATATGACACCGGAACAGCTGAATATCGGCCTGCAAAGCAAGTTGATGGGCCAGGCCAATCTGGTGCTGCTGGCGCGGGAGGTGCTCAATGACGGCGGCTCGATCACGCTGACCAGCGGCGTGCTGACCGACGACCCGATCCGCTTCGGCGCCGCCGCCTCGATGGCCAACGGGGCAATCGAAGCCTTTGCACGTGCCGCCGCCATCGAGCTGCCGCGCGGGATAAGGGTCAATGTGGTCAGCCCGACCGTGCTGCAGGAGTCAATGGACAGCTACGGCCCCTACTTCCGCGGCTTTGTGCCGGTAGCCGCCGCCAAGGTGGCGCAGGCTTACAGCAAGAGCGTGGAAGGGGCGCAGACCGGGCAGGTCTACAAGGTCTTTTGAGCCGCCGTTGACCCCTTGCATATCCGATGGCGGCAGACTGCCGCCAACGGGTCTATCGGGCCGCCACATCGCGGCCCGGTGTAGCGGGAATTGAGCGAAGCGGCCGATGCGCGCTCGAAACAGGGCGCAATTCGCCCTGTTTATGCCTGACATTGTGCGGCCAGCCCAATATGGCTTGGGCCAAACCGATTTCAGGAGACGCAATGACCACACATTCAACACAACGCGACGGCGCGCGCGATTTCGACTTTCTCTTCGGACACTGGCATATCGCGAATCGGCGACTGGTGCGCCGCTTGCAAGGATGCACCGAATGGGAATCATTCGATGCAGCGAGCACTGCACACCCGCTGCCAGGCGGCATCGGCAACTTCGACGAGTTCAATCCGGGTAGCTGGCGCGCCGGCTTTATCGGCATGTCCTTGCGGATTTTCAATCCGGCAACGCAGTTGTGGAGTATCTATTGGCTGGAAAACCAGACCGGCGGGCTCGACGCCTCTGGCTGCCTGCAAGCCCCGGTGGTCGGACGCTTTGTCGACGGCATCGGCATCTTTGAGTGCGACGATATGCTCGACGGCCGCAAGATTCGCGTTCGATATACCTGGTCAAACATCACGGCCGACAGCGCACGCTGGGAACAAGCAATGTCCGACGACTCAGGCCAAAGCTGGGAGTGCAATTGGGTGATGGAGATGAGCCGACGCTCGCAGGGGAAACAGTGAAGAAGCGCACGCGACCGATCATGCGTCGTATAGCCAGGCACGGGTAGGGTGGTCGAAAACACGTCCGGGCAACGCCTGCCGGCCAAGCGTGCCCTGGCTGGCACACTTCACACAACTTCATCAAACCGCATCATCGCCTCACACAGCCATCGCACACTGCAAGCTCTCGTCCCATCCCTGGAGCTTGCTGTGTCTAAATCCTTGCTGTGGAAAATGCTGGCCATCGGCATTCTCGCCCTGTTACTGCTGGTCCCGTTGACGATGGTTGAGGGCTTGATTTACGAGCGGCAAAACACGCGCAGCCAGGCCATTGCCTCGATTGCCGATGGCGCGGCCGGCAGCCAGACGCTGGCGGGGCCGGTGTGGGTGCTGCCATACAAGCAGAAATTCATCGAAACGGTCGATGAAAAGGCCGGCACCACCCGCGAAGTGTGGCGCGATCAGGAACTGCACCTGCTGCCGGAAAAGCTGGCGGTGAATGGCTCGCTCACCACCAGCACACGCAAACGCGGCATCTATATGGCGCGGCTCTACCGTGCCGAACTGAATCTGACCGGCCGCTTCGCGCTGCCGGCCAAGCTGATCGACGACAAGGCGGTGGTGGAATTGGGCCAGCCTTATCTGAGCGTCGGTATCAGCGATGTGCGCGGCATCAAGCAAAGCCCGACGGTGAGCTGGAATGGCAAGCCGTTTGCCTTCGAGCCCAGTGCGCGCTTTCCGCAGCTTGGCTCCGGCATTCATGCCCCCTTGCCGGCCTATGGCGCAGTGGCGGCCGATGTGCCGTTCAATTTCAAGCTGTCGCTGGAAGGCATGGATGACTTGATGGTGCAGCCGCTTGGCCGCGATACCGAGGTCAGCCTGCAGTCGGACTGGCGCAGCCCCAGCTTTGCCGGGCGTTTCTTGCCGGAAAGCCGCGATGTCAGCGATCAGGGCTTTATCGCCCGCTGGCGCACCAGCTGGTTCTCCACCAATCTCAACGAGGCGTTCAGCCGCTGCCGCGCTGGCGACTGCAAGGATTTCAATGCAGCCCAGCTGGGCGTGCGCCTGATCGAACCGGTCGATGTCTATCTGCAAAGCCACCGCGCCGCCAAATATGGCTTTCTGTTCGTATTCCTCACCTTCTGTACCTTTTTCCTGACCGAGATCCTGCGCCGCATTGCCATCCACCCGGTGCAATATGGTCTGGTCGGCCTGTCGCTGGCGGTGTTCTTCCTGCTCTTGCTGTCGCTGGCCGAGCAATGGTCGTTCAATCTGGCCTATCTGCTGGCGGCCAGCGCCTGCATTGTCCAGAACGTGTTCTACGCCAGCCATGCGCTGGGCGGCTGGCGGCGCGGCCTCGGCTTCGGCGCGCTGCTCGGTCTGCTGTATGCCATGCTGTTCGGCCTGCTCAGCTCGGAGGATTACGCCATGCTGCTTGGCGCCATCCTGCTGTTTGCCACCCTCACCGCCGTGATGGCCCTGACCCGCCGTCTGGACTGGTACAACCTGCACAGCAAGAAAGCGGAGCTTGCAGCATGATCCACGGTAGCCATGTCAATCTGCTCTTCCTGTTTGTCGGCCTGATGTTGCCGCTGATGGCCGGCACCAGCCTCAGCTATGCCTGGGCACAGCGCTTCCATGCACCGAGCGACGCCAGCCGGCCGCTCAGCTGGGCCATCGCCGCCTGTGCGCTGCTGCCCGCGCTGTTTGGCACCATTGCCCTGCTGGGCTGATGCTACACCCTGAACGGCCTCTGGGTGGTCCTCGGTGCGCTCGACATCTGGCTGGGCCTGGCCTTGCTCAGCGCCGCCGCCACCTTGCTGTACCGGCTGTGGCAAGGCGCCGGCCAACGCAACGAGGTAAGACGGCGTGTCTGGCAGCTACTGGCCTTGTGTTTGGCCAATGTGCCGCTGGCAGCACTGTATGCACTGCTGGCTTATCAGGCCGGCGCCAGCAGCCTGTAAAACCGTGGGCAAGGCGGCGGGCCGCTTGCGCTTTCTGCGGCGCTGGTGTTTGCTTGCCGGCCTTGCCTACCACGAGCCTAGCCATGTCGTATATCAAGATCGCCATCATCAATGCCAGCACCATGGTCAACGATGCCGACGCCACCGCGGTGGTTGCGGCCCTGCAAACCCAGGTGAGCCGCGACTTCGCTCCGGCCTGGGGCATCGACGCCACCCTGCGCCTGGTTCCCAAGGGTGGCAAGCCGGAAAAAGGCGAGTGGTGGCTGACCCTGCTCGACGATTCCGACCAGGCCAGCGCACTGGGCTATCACGACCTGACCAAGTCCGGACTGCCATCCGGCAAGGTATTCGTGAAGAGCAGCCAAAGCTCGCATGTGCATTGGAGCGTCACTGCCAGCCATGAAGTACTGGAAATGCTGGTGGACCCGAATATCAATCTCACCGTGTTCGAGCAGAGCAGCAAGGGTAGCCGCCTGTATGCCTATGAGGTTTGCGACGCCTGCGAAGGCGATGACTATGCCTACAAGATCGACGGGGTACTGGTCTCGGACTTTGTCTACCCCGCCTGGTTCGAGTCGTTCCGCAAAAAGGGCAGCACCCG
>NZ_JAYRLZ010000350.1:0-3819 GCF_041904975.1 Chitinimonas sp.
TTGCGGGATTTGCCCATTGGCTCAGCGCTCCTCGCTCAGCGCGATTTGCTGACTGGTCAATTCCAGACCGGCCGCATCAAAACGCGCCTGCAGCAGGTTTGATTCTCGCCGGAGCCGGTCTGCCGTATCTGGATCAGCGACGCGAAAATCCACATCCACCCGTTTTTGCTCACTCAGCCGTATCGACGCCTCGATTACCCCGAGCCTGGGCAATTCCAGATAAAGCCGGCTTCGCCATACCGGCTTCATGGCTGGCTCCTCCTGCTGACTGCCAGCGGCCTCCTGTTCCAGCTCCCACTCCACCGCTTGCCCCGGCCAGGCTTGCCCATGCCAGCTCAAGGCGCGCTGATCCAGGGTTTGCAGCTGTTGCTGTATCAACTGGCGCAGATTGCTCGACATATCCTGCAGGGCAGCCTTGTGCTCCTGGGGCGGCAGGCCGGGCACATCAAGCAGTTTGTCCCTGGGCGACAATTCGTCCTTGCCTGCCGATGCAGCCGTAGTGCCATCGGCAGCGATATGACTGGCATTCTCCTGCTTGGCCAGACCCGAGCGTGCGGGCGCCGGTTCTTCAGCGTTATCGGTCTGACGCGATACCGGCTTGCCAGCCTGATCACCTGTGCCACTCGATAGCTGGCCTTGCGGTTCGCGCAAGAGGCTTTCCAGAGGATGCTGGCCTTGCGCCCAGCCGGCCAGATGTGATTCGTAAAACACACCACTCTCGGCCAAAGCCTGCTTGAGTGCGCCGGCCAGCTTGGCGCTGTCGATTGCCCCTGCTTGGGCCAGCGGTGCCTTACCTTGTATGGCTGGCGCCTTGCCATCGCCGCCATCGGACTTCGCCAGCAACTCACCGAGAAACTGACCAGCCTGGCTCAATGCTACGCTGGCCGATGCCGTCGGCAGCGATTTGGGCTGTTGCGCTGGCGCCGCCTGCGGCAGCTCGTTTTCAATCAGGAAGGTCAGGCGCGGGGAATTGGCCAGCACTCGAAGTTGCAGGGACTTCCCTGCTTCGGTGTTTCTGGGCAGATTCAGATCAAGCAGCTGCTCTTTCACCAGAACGGCAAAACGTCCACCGTCGAGCTGGCCGGTGACAGTGGCGCGCACCTGCTCGCCGACGGTAAACAGCTGCTGGATTTCCTGTAGTGCATCGACCGCCTGAACCAGCGGTTGTTCAGGCGCCTGGATATAGGCCTGGAGTTGCGCCACCAGCGCATTGGCGGGAATCATGGCGTCACGGCCGCTGCGAAGCCCGGTAGATCGCAACGATCAGATCGGCCTCACCACGTGAAATCCCGCAGCCGGCTGCCACAGCGGCAGAATCGAGGCCCTGCTGGGCGAGGCGGATGGCCTGGCTATAGGCAGACTCGACCTTTTCGGCTACCACCGGCTTTTCTGTGATCTGTTTTCCGGCCAGTGCCTGCAGTTCCTGGCGGATCGAGCGGACTTCATCGGCAAGCGCAGCCTGCTCGCGCGCTGCCTGACTGCCGGATTGCCGCTTGGGTCGCCCGCTCAGCAGGGCGCCTACAAAAACACCAACCGCCCCGACCAAGGCATAGGTAAATGCCAGCAGGGCGAGCTGCTCCCAGCTCAAAGTCACGGCATGCATTTGCTATCTCCACAGCCATCAAGCGCTAGCGATACGCCTTTTGCAAGCGGCTGACATTGGACTGGGTATCTTCCAGTTGTCGGATCAGTGGCGTGAGCGAGTCTCGCCAGACTTGCACCGAAGCCAACGCCTCCTCATTTGCGGCTGCCGTAGTTTCCAGCAACTGCCTCACCAGCGGCGTACCCAGCTGGCTCAGTACACCGGGTGGCACATCGCCGGCCACGGTATCGGCCAATATAGTGTGCCGCGCCAGCAGTTCACCCAGTCTGTCCCACTGCCCGGCATCGGCCACATTGCGCAAGTCAATTGCCAGTGTAGCCATCTCGCGGTGCGCCGCAAGCCAGGCTTCGCAGCGGCGGGCTTCAGACTCTGCCATAGCTGAGCGAATGACGCGCTGTTGTTTGACTGACCTCGACCACTTCCACTTCATTCGCCGGCTTCTCGGCAATCTGTTCCCAAGCGGTCTTCAGTTGCAGCAACAAATTGTAGACCTCATCGAGAATCAGGCCATCGTTGTAGAGATTCGCTTCCAGAAGCCGGCGCGACATGTATTCGTACAGCGCATCAAGGTTATCTACCAACTCGCCGCCCACCGTGCGATCAAGGCTGACCCGCAAACCCTCTTCGATAATGCTGATCGCCTTGGAGATCGCTTGGCCTTTCTCGGCGATACGCCGGTCATTCAATGCATGCTTGGCAATCAGCAGTGCTTTTGCAGCGCCGTCAAATAGCAGGCAAACCAATTGGTGGGGCGAGGCCGTATCGATCTTGTATTCCAGACCGCTATTGCCATAGGCATCGAGCGCACTTTTGAGTTTCGACATCGTCATTCCCCGTGTCGGTCAACTCGCCTTGGGCAAGCTGGCCAGTGACTGCGACAATGATGCGCTGGTTTGCCGCAGCCGGGCAATCGTCGTATCCAGCGTGGTGAACTGCTGTACATAAAGGGCCTGAACGCGACTGAGCCGTTGATTGAAGCGCACATCCTGCGCTTCCAGCCTATCGATCTGGCTCTGGAAGCCTTGCGCATCGGCATTGAGCACGCCCTTGTCCGACAAGGCAGCGCCGAACAGCTGGTCAAGCTGGTAGGCAAAACCTTTGTTGAAGGCGATCGAACCTCGCGCAGCCCCACCCGGCGATGCGCTACCACCAGCCACCAGGATATTCAAACCCGCCGCATCACCCAAGCCGGTCAAGTACTGACCCGAGCCGGTCGCCGCGTTATTGCCGATGCGACCTGCCACATCCAGCCCGGTGACACTGCCCTTGCCTGTCGCCAGGCCCAGTGTGGCGCCGCTATTGCTGCCGACTGCAGTGAGCTCGATCGCCGAACTGGTCCCGGTCGTGCCAGACGCCAGCTCGATCCGGTTAGCGGTTGCGTTATACACCGCAATTGCATTGAGCCCGGCACCAGTCAGCTTGCTCTGGATCTCGCTTGCCAAGCTTGCGCCGGTATAGCTACCCTGGGTCAGGGTGATGGCTGTGCTGGCTGCCCCATCCACCGAAATGGAAAACGTATCGTTAGTCGCATCCACCGTGGAGGACAACAAGGTGCCAGCAGCCAGTGTCGCCTGCGTGCCGACACTGAGGCCAAGCTGGCTGGCCAAGGTTGGATCGATACTGCTGACCTGCGCCTTGGATGAGGTGCCATAGCGGGCAGAGGCGATGACAAAGCGATTGGCGCTGCTGTCAAAGCTGACTGAAGCGGTAATACCGGCCGCTTTCAAGGTGCTGTCGCCATTGATCTTGCTCTGCAGGTCTGCGGCGATATCGTCAAAGCTGGCGTAATTCTTCTGGCTCAGGCTGATGGTGGCACTCTGGAAACCATCTATTTGCACTGCCAGTGTTGGCGTCGCCACGGCCGACAGATCTTTCGAGCTGGCAGCCGAGCCGCGCACCACCCCCTGTGTAGCAAGCTGGGTGATGGAGACACCGTAGTTGCCCGCCTTGGTATTGCCGGTCGAATTGACATAGCTGATCTGGCTATCGCTACTGGTGGCAAACACGCCGAACAGTGCCGCTACACTATCCGGGCTTGTACTGAGCGCTCCCGACAGCTTGCTGCTGTCGAAGGTCATCACGCCGGTCTTGTCAAAGCTGATGCCTACCGACGACAAGGTGCGATAGTTGCCGGAGCCGGCCAGCGTTCCATTCATCAGCTGGCGCATCTGGTATTGCAGGCTGCGTAACGCCGAATCCCCCTGCAAAACAGCAGC
>NZ_JAYRLZ010000351.1:0-3814 GCF_041904975.1 Chitinimonas sp.
CCGATACCGCTCTGGTTGGAGGCAATCACCACGCGCCAGCCGGCATGGTTAAGCCGGGCAATCGCCTCCAGGCTGCCATCGATCGGCACCCACTCGGCCGCCGACTTCACAAAGTCGTCGCGGTCGTGATTGATGACGCCATCGCGGTCGAGGATGATGAGTTTCATGAGTGCGCGTGAAAGGTGAAAAGTGAAAGGTGAAACGTGGTGAAGCGGTAAGCTGCGAATGGACACATTTCACTTTTCACGCTTCACCTTTCACGGTTTATTCAGCCAGCATCGAAATATCCGCCACCTGGTTCATCAGGCTGCTCAGTGCTGCCAGCAGGGCGAGGCGGTTGCCGCGTACTGCCAGGTCGTCGGCCATCACCATCACGCTGTCGAAAAACGCATCGACCGGGGCGCGCAGGCCAGCCAGCTGCTTGAGCGCTGCGGTGTAGTCATGCGCCTTGAAGGCGGCTTCCACTGGTGCTTGCAAAGCGGCCAGCGCAGCGTGCAGATCACGCTCGGCGGCTTCCACCAGCAGGGCTGGGTTGATGGCCGGCAGGGTTTCGCCCTCTGCCACATTCTTTTTCAGGATATTGCGGATGCGCTTGTTGGCAGCGGCCAGGGCGGCGGCTTCCGGCAGGGCCTTGAATTGCGCTACCGCGGCCAGCTTGCGGCCGATTTCATCGAACTGGCTCGGTGCATCGGCCAAAACGGCGTCGATGTCGGCAGCCGGGTAGTCGGCGGCCAGCAGGTTCTTCAGGCGTTCGAGCATAAAGCCGAACACGCCGTCCACCGTGCCATCGGCCACCACGCCAGCCGGGAAGCTGGCGGCGGTGCGGGCCAACAGTTCGCGCAGATCCAGCTTGAGCTGGCCTTCGACCAGCATGCGCAGCACGCCCAATGCGGCGCGGCGCAGGGCATAGGGGTCTTTGTCGCCAGTCGGGATCAGGCCGATGCCCCAGATGCCGACCAGGGTTTCCAGCTTGTCAGCCAGGGCCACCGCCTGGGCGATCGGGCCTTGCGGCAGGGTATCGCCGGCAAAACGCGGGTGGTAATGGCCTTCGATGGCCTCGGCTACCGCCTCATGCTCGCCGTCGAGACGGGCGTAATAGGTACCCATGATGCCTTGCAGCTCGGGGAATTCACCGACCATATCGGTAACCAGATCAGCCTTGGCCAGATGCGCGGCGCGGGCGGCCAGTGCGCTGTCGGCACCCAGGCCTTCGGCAATCTGGGCGGCCACGGTTTCCAGCCGGGTAATGCGTTCGAGCTGGTTGCCGATCTTGTTGTGGTAGACCACATTGGCCATGCGGCCGAGGCGGCTGTCGAGGCGGTGCTTCTGGTCCTGCTCGTAGAAGAACTTGGCGTCGGACAGGCGGGCGCGCAGCACCCGGCCATTGCCGTGCACGATCTGGCCCGGGTCTTTCGAGGCCAGGTTCGACACGATCAGGTAACGATTGGTCAGCTTGCCTTGGGCATCGAGCAGCGGGAAGTATTTCTGGTTCTGCTGCATGGTGAGGATCAGGCATTCCTGCGGCACTTTCAGGAATTCCGCTTCAAAGCTGCCTTCCAGCACCACCGGCCACTCGACCAGACCGGTTACTTCGTCGATCAGCGCATCGCCACCGGCAATGGTGGCGCCATGGGCGGCAGCCTTGGCGTTCAGTTCGGCCACGATGGCGGCGCGGCGGGCGTCAAAGCTGGCGATGACCTTGCCTTGCTCCTTGAGCGTGGCGGCATAGTGATCGGCATGGGCGATGTCGACCTTGCCGGCGCTGAGAAAGCGATGGCCGCCGCTAGCACGGCCGGCAGTGAGGCCCAGCACGCTGGCGGGCAGCACATCGGCGCCATGCAATACCACGAGACCATGGGCCGGGCGGACGAATTGCACCTCGCGGGCGCCCCAGCGCATCAGCTTGGGGGCCGGCAGCTTCTTGATGGTTTCCGCCAGAATCGCGTCGATTACGCCAGCCAAGGCATCGCCCTGCACGCGCTGGCGCAGGAACAGGGCATCGGCCTTGCCATCGGGCTTGCGCTCAAGCGATGCAATGGCGCTGGCGTCCAGCCCCTTGCTTTCCAGCTTTTTCAATAGCGGCATGGCCGGATTGCCGGCGGCATCGAAGGCCACTGCCACGCTCATGATCTTCTCTTCCACTTCGCGATCCGGTGCCTGCGCCAGCACGCCCTGCACGGTGACGCCCAGGCGGCGCGGCGAGGCAAATACCTCGAAGGCCGGCTCGGCGGATACCAGATGGCGCGCCTTCAATTCGGCCACGACGGTGTTGGCAAAGGCGCTAGCCAGCTTGGGCAGGGCCTTGGGAGGCAGTTCTTCGGTGAACAGTTCGATCAGCAGGGAGTGGTTCATGGTGGGAACAAGCAAAATAATGGCGGCAAGCTTATCGCACCTGAGGGCATTTTTCCTATTGCCTTGCGGTTGAAGGCGGTCGGCCGTTCAGTTAATCCCAAGCCTGCGGCAGTACCATCGAGGAAATTTTGTGCTGCATGTTTCGCGCGCTCCGGCGCTTCGTCAGTCCAGACCGGATAGTCACACCATGTTGCGATATGCCATTTCCTTGATCACCCTGTTTGCACTCGCCCCGGCGGTTCAGGCCGCTGGCCGGGTCGATGCCCTGCCGCCGCCTGCGCTGGGCAGTTATCCGATGGCGTGCAGCAATCTGGCTATCGACGACGCCAAGCTCGCGCAGAGCGGCGTAAGCGGCGCCGATCTGTGGACCGGCATCATCCGCAATGGCCAGACCCATTATCTGGCCGAGGCGCTGGCCGAGCCGGCCAGTGCTTTCAGCGCGCCGATCAGCCCGCCCAATGACAAGGCACTGTATCCGCGCTTTGCCAACCAGACCGTGCCGCTGGTATCGCTGTTCTGCTACCCGACCACGCCGGACAACCCGCGCCCGGCTTATCGCTTGCCCGATGGCCCGAGCCTGCCGCATATGGAGCGCAGCGGCGATGCGCCGCTGTTTGCCGATGCCGCGCAGCGCTACCCCTTGATCGTGTTCTCGCATGGCATGGGCGGCAGCCCGGTCGATGGCGATACCCTGAGCCTGCTGGCCGCCCTGGTCAGCAAGGGTTATGCGGTGCTGGCGCCGTTTCATGGCGACCAGCGCATCGGCGTGGTGCAGATCAAGGATCTGGGCGATGTCTGGAAGCTGGTGCGCAATTTCGACCAGTATGTGGAACTGCAGGCGATGCGCCCGCTCGGCATTCGTAGTGCGCTGGATACTCTGCTGAGCCGGCCGGACTATGCCGCGCATATCGATGCGCAGCGCATCGGCGGCTTTGGTGCCAGCCTCGGCGGCGAGGCGATGATGCTGGCGATGGGCGCGCGTCTCACCACCACCCTGCTGCTCGATAGCCGCAGCGTGACCACCGAGCCGCGCCTCAAGGCGGTGGTTGGCTATATCCCCTATTCCGGGCAAAGCATCCTGCCCGCCTTCGGCCTCGGCCAGGACGGCGCGGCCCAAGCGCGCGGGCCCTATCTGGCGCTATCGGGCAGTGCAGACATCATTGCCCCGACTGATATGAGCCGCAAGGCTTTGCAAAAAATGCAGGGCAGTCGCTATCTGGTCGAATTGCAAGGCGTCCCGCATGGCTTCAAGGCCAGCTATGCCGCTGATGTGCTGGGCTGGCTGCTGCCGTTTTACGATGCCTATCTGAATGATCAGCCCGAGGCGCTTGATCGGCTGTCGCGCACCAGCAGCGTGGCCGGTGGCCTCGACGACAGGCTGCTGATCGATATCGCCGCACCGGCGCCAGCCAGCGCGGGCCAGGTGGATGTCGTCGAATTCTTAAACGATAAAAGCGGCAAT
>NZ_JAYRLZ010000352.1:0-3814 GCF_041904975.1 Chitinimonas sp.
AAAAACTCTCGCAGCGGCATATTTATGATCGCACCCCATTATCTGATCTGGTGCGCATGTTTACCAGCAAGGACGACAAGATTGTCGCCTATTCATTCAAGAACTACGAATATATCGCCGCTGATCGCTTGCCGGCAGTGGGCAACTTCTTTTATCTGCCCTGGCAGGAAAAATATAATGAATCACCCAGGTTCGGCATCAAGATCGATGCCTGTCAGCAATTGGCCAGCGCCTTACCCAAGGTGGTGATTGCGGATAAATGGAAGGTGTGGGACCGATATAGCTGGGAAAGCTATGGCGACTGCGTGCAGGGCGTGCTCGACAAGCACTACACGCAGTGGCCTGAGCAGCCGCTGTATGTGCGCAACGATATCCACGCTGCGGCCATTCAGGGCAAGGCACTGGTGCAGCGGAAAATGCAGCTAAGTGTGCCGATGGTTCCAGAGCGGCCGATTCCGCTGCTGCTGGCGCCGGCGCGCTCCGTCCCTGGTGGCAAGCTGCAGCGTATCGGCATCATGTTTGCGACTTATATGCGCCAGAACGCCGGCGAGGCGCAGCTGGAACTGGTAGACCTGCAAGGCCAGGTGCATCGCCAGCAGTTTGCGCTCAATGGCCTGGGCGACAACCAGTACCACTATTTTGATGTGCCGCCGGGGCAATATCGTTCGGCGCAGATCGTCACCCTGTCAGGCGGCGGCGCCAGTGTTTGGGAGAGTCATGCGAGCGACGGCGGATGGGCGAGTTGCGCGCGCTTTGAATATGCCGACGGCGCATTTGACTACACCGCCGGCTGCCCGCTGCAGTAAGCGGGTTTTGACCTCTGCTGCAGTTACAGCCACTGACTGGCAGCGCGCTTGACCCGGTCGTTGACCGCCAGCCAGTCATTGCCATCTGGTGGGGTTTCCAGCAGCAGGGCAGCAAATCGCTGGCCGGTATCAAACTGGCGCAGCGTGGCATACAGGGCTCGCGCATAGCCGGCTGCGTCGAGCGGCATCTGGTGGCTGTCTACACCACAAACAGTGCCATGCAAGGGCGAATGATGCAGCAGCGCGACCGATTGGCCGGCTTCGAAGCGGCGATAGGCTTCGTTTTCGATGGCCAAGAGCGGGCCGACCAGTAGCGGCGTGCGCGGTGCGTAGTGCGAGTCGAGCAGGCCCGATACCCGCATTTGTGCGGTGGCGGGCTTTTGGTGGTGGATCAGCGGCATGCCAAGCACTGCTTCGATCGCTTCGGCGGCAATGCCACCCGGGCGCAGCAGGGTAGGGCGCTCGCCGGTCAGGCCGACAATGGTCGATTCCACCCCGACCTGGCAGGGTCCACCATCGAGTATCAAGCCCAGGCGCGCGCCGAATTCGCTGGCGACATGCTGGGCGGTGGTGGGGCTGACATGGCCGAACTGATTGGCCGATGGTGCCGCCAAGCCGCCACCGAATCGCTCCAGCAGCGCATGAGTCAACGGATGCGCCGGGGCGCGAATGCCGACCGTGTCCTGCCCGCCGGTTACCGCATCGCTCACTTGCGCGGCGCGGTGCAGGATCAGGGTGAGCGAGCCGGGCCAGAAGGCCTCGGCCAGCTTCCAGGCGGCATCGGGAATATCGCGCGCCCACTGGCTCAGCTGGGCCTGGCCGGCGATATGCACGATTACCGGATGATCGCTGGGCCGGCCTTTCAGGGCAAAAATCTTGGCGACCGCTTCGGGCCGGCTGGCGTCGGCCGCCAGGCCGTAGACGGTCTCGGTGGGAATGCCGACCAGCTCGCCGGCGCGCAGCAGGGCCAGGGCATGGTCGAGGTCGGTAGAGATATTGGGCATCGCGCTATTTTACCGGCTTGCTGGCGAATCAGTGCGCCACATCGGTGCCGCTGGCCATGCGCGGCGGTTTGCGCATCCACAGCAAGAGCGGCAGCAGGGCGCAGATGGCAAGGCCGAACAGCAGGAACAGATCACTGAACGCCAGCATCATCGCCTGGCCATTCACCTGCTGGTCGAGCAAGGCATAGGCCTTATGGGTGGCGGCGGCGCCATGGCTGCCGTGCTGGGTGAACAGGCGGCTGAATAGACCGATGCGTTCGGCCACTGCTGAATTGTCTTCGGCCAGATGGGCCACCAGGCCGGCGCGCTTGATGTTTTCCAGCTTGATCAGCAAGGTGGCCGAAATGGCAATGCCGACACTGCCGCCGAGCTGGCGCACCAGGTTGTACAGGCCGGTGGCGTTAGGGATCTCCTGTGGCGCGATGGCGGCCAGGGTCAGGTTGTTCAGCGGCATGAACACGAGGCCCAAGCCCACACCGCGCAGCAACAGCGGCCAGAAAAAGTCCTGCTGGCTCGATTGCGTGGTGAACAAATGATGGCCCCACATGGCGTACATAAAGATGGCGGCGCCGACCATGATGATGAAATGGGCCCGTACCCCGCGCGCCAGCAGCTTGGCGGCAACCGGCATGGTGAAGGCGGCGGCTAGCGCCGAGGGCAGGATGATCATGCCGGTCTGGAAGGCATCGAAGCCGATCAGGGTCTGGGCATAGACCGGGAACAGGAATACGGTGGAAAACAGCGCCGCGCCGAGGAAGAAGGTAAAGATCAGCCCCATGGAGAACTGCACGTCGCGCATGATGCGCAGGTTGACGATGGGATGCGCGTATTCCAGCTGGCGGATGACAAAGGCAAACAGCGACAGGAAGCTGGCGATGGCATAGGCCATGATTTCGCCGGACTGGAACCAGTCGAGCTTTTCACCGCGCTCCAGCATCAATTGCAGGGTGCCAACGCCGACGGCCAGCAGGATCAGGCCGAGGTAATCAACCGCCTCGGCGATCTTGCGGTGGGCAGAATCCGGTACATAGCTCAGCACCAGCAATAGCGCTGCGGCACCCAGCGGCAGGTTGATATAGAAGATCCACGGCCAGGACCAGGTATCGGTAATCCAGCCGCCCACGGTGGGGCCGAGCGAGGGCCCGAACATGATGCCCATGCCGAAGATGGCCATGGCAGTGGCCATTTCCTTCACCGGGAAGACTTCATACAGGGTTGCCTGGGCAGTGGCGATCAACCCGCCGCCACCCAGCCCCTGCACGATGCGCCAGAACACCAATTCACCGAGGGAGCTGGCATTGCCGCAGGCCCAGGATGCCACGGTGAACAGCAGGATGGACATGGCCAGATAGTTGCGTCGGCCGAACTGGTTGGCCAGAAAGCCGGAAATCGGCAGCACGATGACATTGGCCACCACATAGCCGATCGACACCCAGGTGATCTCGTCCAGGGTGGCGCCCAGCGTGCCCATCATATGTGGCACCGCGACATTGACGATGCTGGTATCGAGCAGCTCCAGCACGCAGGCCAGGGTAACGGTGGCGGCGATGATGAAGCGGTTGCGATAGATGGCATCCGGGTTATTGCTGCGCAGCAGGCCGGGCAGGAAGGGCTTCATGGCGGATTAACCTCGCGGTGGGGCGTGCGGTTCAACGTACCCGGATGCTGGCGAATACACTCATGCCGGGCCGCAGAGGCGTGGCCTTGGCGTCGAAGGCGTCCAGCTTGACCTTGACCGGCACCCGTTGCACCACCTTGGTGAAGTTGCCGCTGGCATTGTCGGGCGGCAGCAGGGCGAACTTGGCGCCGGTGGCGGCGCTGAATGATTCAACCTTGCCGCTGAAACGCTTGCCCGGATAGGCATCGACGTCGATCTCCACCGCCTGGCCGGCCTTGACCTGCCCTACCTCGGTTTCTTTCAGGTTGGCGGTCACCCATACATCGTTGATCGGCACCAGATACATCAGGGTCTGGCCGGGCTGCACGAACTGGCCGGGCTCGACG
>NZ_JAYRLZ010000353.1:0-3795 GCF_041904975.1 Chitinimonas sp.
GCGCGCGAGCTGATGATGGGGGTGACGCGCGATGCGGTCTTCGGCCCGGTGGTGGCCTTTGGCTCCGGCGGGCTGACCGTGGAAGTGTTCAACGATGTAGCGGTGACCCTGCCGCCGATGAATGAGCTGATTGCCGGCAATCTGATCCGCCGCACCCGCATTGCCAAGGCGCTTGGCCCGTTCCGCAACCAGCCGGCTGCCGATATGGAAGCGGTACGCGACATCCTGCTGCGGGTGGCGGAAATGGCCTGCGAGCTACCGGAAATGGTGCAACTCGACCTGAACCCGGTGGTGGCCGATGAACACGGCGCAGTAGCAGTCGACGCCAGCATCCTGGTGGCGCCGCTGCCGCAACGGTTCCGCCGCTACGACCATATGGCGGTCTACCCCTACCCCACCCATCTGGTGGCCAAGGGCAAGCTCAAGGACGGCCTGCCCTGCGTGATGCGGCCGATCCGCCCGGAAGACGCCGATGAATTGCAGCGCTTCGTGCGCGACGAGCTGTCGGAAGAAAGCCGCTTCAACCGCTTTATGAGCACCCTCAAGCAGCTGCCGCCCAGCCTGCTGGTGCGCTTCACCCAGCTCGACTACGCGCGTGAAATGGCGCTGGTGGTAACGGTGAGCGAGGGCGGCGCCGAGCACATTACCGGTGTGGCACGCTACACCGCCAACCCCGATGCCGCCAGCTGCGAATTCGCCATTTCGATTGGCGATCGCTGGCAGGGCAAGGGCTTGGGCTACCAGCTGATGCATGCGCTCTTCATGGCAGCGCTCGATTCCGGCCTGCACACCATGGAAGGCGAAATCCTTGCCAGCAATACCCATATGCTGGGCCTGATGCGCAAGCTCGGCTTCGAGGTGCGCCCGCATCCGGACGATATGTCGCTCAAATGGGTAGTCCGCACGCTGTAAGATCGAACGGCGACACGCCATGCAGACGGCTCCGACAAACCAAGGAGACGATGCTTGCCGCCCTCACCCCAAACTTCAGACAGGACTACCAATGACCCTGACGACAAGCCAGCTCGCCTTGCTGGGCTACCTGGGCTGGACCATGCTGCTGGCGCTATTGCTGGTGATGCATCGCGGCCTGTTCATGCTCGGCGGCAAGCGCCGTATCGATGGCTTTACCGCCGATAACAAGGGCTTGAGCGCCTTTGGCGAGCGTGCCGCCCGCGCCCATGCCAATGCGGTGGAAAACCTGCCGGTGGCCGGCGGTATCTTGATGTATGCCATCGCCAGTCAGCAGACCGCCGTCACCGACCCGGCCGCCGTTTGCCTGTTGCTGCTACGCGTGGCCCAGTCACTGATCCATCTGAGTGGCACCCGGCCCTGGCAGATCTGGCTGCGGCTCAGCTGCTTTCTGGCGCAACTGGCCATCTGCGCCTATTGGCTGCTGGGACTGGCAGGCGTGAGCGTTTAGGCAGCGCCGGCCATGACCTCTGCCGATATCTCACTGTGTATGAGGCAGCCAAGCCATGATGAGCCCGCATGTGCTCCAAGTGACTTTAGGTGGCAGGACGGAGCCGCCACCGTGTCTGCCATGTCGAATCAGGCGAACAGCTCGGCCTCGGCCAGCAATTTGCCCAGCTTGTCCTTGGCCGATAGCTGCGGCTCGCCATCGAATTCCCAGTTGATGCCGATGGCCGGGTCATTCCAGGCGATGCAGCGCTCGTGCTCGGGCGCCCAGTAATCAGTGGTCTTGTACAGAAACTCGGCGCTGTCGCTCAGCACGACAAAGCCATGGGCAAAGCCGGCCGGCACCCAGAACTGGCGCTTGTTTTCGGCCGACAGACGCACACTGACCCACTGGCCAAAGGTAGGCGAGGACTTGCGGATATCCACCACCACATCGAGCACCTCGCCGGCGGTGCAGCGCACCAATTTGCCCTGCGCATGCTGAATTTGATAATGCAGGCCGCGCAGCACGCCCTTGGCCGATTTGCTGTGATTGTCCTGCACGAACTGGCCGTCAAAACCGGTCAGCTCGCGGAAAGTGCGCTCATTGAAGCTTTCATAGAAAAAGCCGCGATCATCGCCGAACACCTTGGGTTCGAGAATGACCAGATCGGGAATGGCAGTGCGAATGGCTTGCATGGGAGTAACCGTCGATGAAATGCGGCGAAAGATAGCAGAGCCGGCACGAATGCGCATCGCCCCGGCGGGCCGTTACAATGCGCGCCATGACACGATTGAGCCTGCTAGACGAACTCGCCGACGGCCTCGCTGCACTGGAGCGGCAACATCTGCGCCGGCGGCGCCGGGTGGTCGACTCCGCCCAAGGTGCAAGATTGCAGCGCGACGGTCGCGAGCTGATCAATTTCTGCGGCAATGATTATCTGGGCCTGGCGGCCCATCCACAACTGATTGCAGCGGCCAGCGCCGGCTTGCAAACCTATGGCGTGGGCAGCGGTGCATCGCATCTGGTGTGCGGCCATCAAGCGCCGCATGAGCAGCTGGAGCACGACTTCGCCGCCCTGCTCGGCCTGCCGGCGGCGCTGGGCTTCTCAACCGGCTACGCCGCCAACCTCGGGGTGATCACCGCCTTGCTCGGGCGCGGCGATGCGGTGTTTGCCGACAAGCTCAACCACGCCTCGCTCAATGATGGCTGCCTGCTCAGCCGCGCCAGTTTTCACCGCTTTGCCCATAACGATCTGGCCCAGCTGGAGCAGCTGCTTGCCACCTCATCGGCGCGCCGCAAGCTGATTGCGGTCGATGCGGTGTACAGCATGGATGGCGACCTCGCCCCGCTTCCGGCTCTGCTGGCGCTGGCCGAGCAATACGATGCCTGGCTGTATCTGGATGATGCGCACGGCTTCGGCGTGCTGGGTGATGGCCGAGGCAGCCTGGCCCACTGGCAGCTGGCCTCGCCACGCATCATCTATATGGCCACCCTCGGTAAAGCAGTTGGCACCGCTGGCGCACTGGTCGCCGGCGAGCAAGTGCTGATCGACTGGCTGAGCAACAAGGCGCGCACCGCCATTTACACCACCGCCGCGCCGGCGGCACTGGCGGCCGCCACCCGCACCGCGCTGCAAATAATTGCGAACGAGCCATGGCGACAACAGCGCCTGTTCCAGCATATCCAGCGTTTTCGCGCGGCGCTGGCCGGTAGCCGCTATGCGCTGCTGGATTCGCCCACGCCTATCCAGCCCATCATCCTGCCGACGAGCGAGCAGGCACTCGAATTGGCGCAGGCATTGGAGCAACGCGGCCTGTGGGTGGTGGCGATCCGCCCGCCCACCGTGCCGACGCCGCGCCTGCGCATCACCCTGTCGGCCGCCCATGGCGACGACGATCTCGACCAATTGCTACATGCCCTGCTGGAGCTGCAATGAGCCTGTTTATCGATACCCGGGGCCAGGGCGAAGACTTGGTGCTGATCCACGGCTGGGGCATCCATGGCGCGGTGTTCGACCGCCTGGCCGACCAGCTGGCCGAGCACTTCTGCGTGCATATCGTCGATCTGCCCGGCTGCGGCGCCAGCGCCATGCAGGCGCCCTACACCCTGGCAACCCTGGCCGACACGCTGGATGCAGCCTTCCCGCTGCCGGTACATGTGCTGGGCTGGTCGCTCGGCGGCGCAGTGGGCGCGCAATGGGCCTTGCAAAACGCCGACAAACTGCGCTCGCTGACTCTGTGCGCCTCCTCGCCCTGCTTTATGCAGCGCGACGACTGGCCGCACGCCACCCCGTCCACCACCCTCGCCGCTTTTGCCCATAGCCTGGCCGACGACTATGCCGCCACGCTGGAGAGGTTCCTGGCCCTGCAGGTAATGGGCAGCCGCGATGGCCG
>NZ_JAYRLZ010000040.1:0-22048 GCF_041904975.1 Chitinimonas sp.
CGCCGCCCATGAACAGGAGCTTCTTGCCCGGATGGGTCCACATCCAGCCGAAATAGGCGCGCAGATTGGCGAAGCGTTGCCAGTCATCGCCAGGCATTTTGGCGATCAGCGAACCTTTGCCATGCACCACCTCGTCATGCGATAGCGGGAGTACATAGTTTTCCGAAAAGGCATAGCTGATGCCAAAGGTCATGTCTTCATGGTGATGGCGACGGAACAGCGGGTCCTGGCGCATATAGGCCAGGGTGTCGTGCATCCAGCCCATATTCCATTTGTAGTGAAAACCGAGTCCGCCTTGCTCGGCCGGCCGCGATACTTCGGGGAAGACCGTCGATTCCTCCGCCAGCATCACCGCGCCGGGCCGCTCTAGCCCCACCCAGCGATTGGTCTGGCGCAAGAAGGCGATGGCTTCCAGATTCTCGCGGCCGCCGTGGGCATTGGGCAGCCACTCGCCTTCCGGCCGGCTGTAGTCGCGATACAGCATCGAGGCCACCGCATCGACGCGCAAACCATCCGCACCATATTGCTCAAGCCAGAACAGCGCATTGGCACCGAGGAAATTCGCCACCTCGCGCCGGCCCCAGTTGTAGATCAGGGTATGCCAGTCGCGGTGATAGCCTTCCCGCGGGTCGGCGTGTTCATACAGATGGGTGCCATCAAAGCTGGCCAAGCCATGGCGATCGGTCGGAAAGTGACCGGGCACCCAGTCGAGGATCACGCCAAGGCCAGCGGCATGGGCGGCATCGATCAAGGCGCGAAAGTCGCACGGGCTGCCAAAGCGCGAGGTCGGCGCAAACAGGCCAGTCGGCTGGTAGCCCCAGGAGCCATCGAATGGATGCTCGCTGACCGGCATCAGCTCGATATGGGTAAAGCCGAGGTCCTGCACATAGGGAATCAGGGTGTCGGCCAGCTCGCGGTAGCTGAGCCAGCCGCCATCGGCACGGCGCCGCCAGGAGCCCAGGTGCACCTCGTAGATGGATACGGGCTGATCAACATCGCTGCGCCGCTGCGCCGGCGCGCCGGCTGCCGGTAGCTCGGCCACCAGCGAGGCGGTATTGGGGCGCAACTCGGCGGCAAACGCATAGGGGTCGGCCTTCTGGGTGATCACCCCCTCCCAGTCCAGCACCTCGTACTTGTAACAGGCGCCAGGCAGCACGCCGGGCAGGAAGATTTCCCACACCCCGCATTCGCGCCGATGACGCATCGGATGGCGGCGACCATCCCAGAAATTGAAGTCGCCCACCACCGAGACACGCTTGGCATTGGGCACCCATACGGCAAATGCCACACCGGCCACACCTTCGATTTCGCGTAGATGTGCGCCCAGGCTGCGCCAGGCGCGGCGATGATTGCCCTCGGCCAGCAACCAGGCTTCATCGGCCGTCAGCAGTGGCGCAAAGCGGTAAGGATCATCGATAAGCTGGTGAGACGCCCCCCAGCGCACTTCCAGCCGGTAGGCAAACGGTCTGGCATGGCGCGGCACGATGGCGGCAAACAGTCCGCGCGGATCAATCGGAGCCAGGCGACACAACAGATGGCCGTCTATCGCATCGAGCAGACCAACCTCGTCCGCCTCGGGCAACCAGGCCCTCGCGACCAGATGCTGGCCGCCACCATGCAGGCCCAGTACCGAAAAGGCATCGCCATGCTCGCCGCGACAGATCGCCTCGATATCCCAATGGCTGAGCCCGCTGCTGTCTGTATTGTCTGGATTTACCATCGTTACATGGTAGACAGCTTTTTTGCGCCTGCTGGCGGGCATAAGAAAATGTCGGCCTCAAGGCCGACATTTTTTGAGCATTGGTGCCTGGTTCCTCGGGCTCGTCCAGGCTTAAGCCACGATCGCGCAAACGACGGCGACGCGTGGCGCGCAGTGTGCGTCGCTTTTGTTGCAATGGTTTTACCTGCAGATGGCAGATTGGCTACGGCTCAACTTCCCCCAGCGCAAACCGATAAGGTGTTACGGACCGCAGCATGGTGCCAAGCAGCAGAGTCAGCAGTGGCAGGAAAACCGCCAAATAGCGCACGATGGCGGAGCAATGAAGATCAGGGACGGGGTGACCCGTCCCTGATCTTTTCAAGAGTGAATCACTTCACAGACAAGCGGCTACACGCGGAAACGCCCTACCAGCTCCTTCAGGCTGCGCGACAGGCTTTCCAGCTGCACCACCGCGTCGGCCATATCGGCCACCGCCAGGCTATTGCTTTGCGCTTCATTGCTGATGCGCTCGATATTGCGGGCGATATCGGTACTGGCGGCAGCCTGCTCGCGGGTCGAGTCGGCAATTTCCACCGCGCCACCGACCAGGCGGCCGGTTTCTTCGTTCACGGCACCAATTGCCTGCGCGGCCTCGCGTGAACTGGCCACGCCCTTGGCAATCTGGGCGCGGGTGGCCTGCATATCGCTTCCGGAGCTATGAATGCCGCTCTGGATTTCCGCCACAATCTGGGCGATTTCCACGGTCGCCTCGCCCGAGCGTGCCGCCAGCTTGCGCACTTCATCAGCCACCACCGCAAACCCGCGCCCCTGCTCACCAGCGCGCGCTGCTTCGATGGCGGCATTGAGCGCCAGCAGATTGGTCTGGTCGGCAATATCCTTGATTACCTGGACAATGCTGTCGACCTTGGCCGATTGCCGCGCCAGATTCTCCATGGTGGCGCCCAGCGCATCCATGCTCTGATTGGCCTTGTCGATCTCATCGGCGGTATGTGCCACCATCTTCTGGCCGCCGCTGCTCGCCTTGCCGGTATTGAGCGCGCTCTGCTCGAAGTCGCGCGCGGTATCGGCGATATGCTGGATGCTCACCGTTACCTGCTCGACACTGGCCGCCGTAGCGGTGGCCGCCTCGGCCTGCTGGCCGGATGCACGTTCGACCGATTCGGCATTGCTGGACAAGCGCTCCGCTGCCAGGCCAACCGACTCGCTCTGCTCGCGCACCTGCACGAACATATCGCGCAGCCGGCCCATAAAGCGGTTGAATGCTTCACTGGTGCGGCCGATTTCATCCTGGCTCAGCACCTCCAGCCGCCGGGTCAGGTCGCCCTCGCCACTGGCCAGGGTTTCCATCGCCTGCGCCAGACGCGCCAGCGGCCGGGTGAGCACGGTCAGCAGCACGCCTATACTTGCCAGAATCAGCAAGGCGGCAACCACGCCGATGCCGATCGCCTGATTGCGGGCACGCACGGCATCGGCCACGATCACTGCGCGCGGCACGGATACACCCAGCCCCCAAAACTGGCCGGAATTGCCGAGGGTAATGGGGCGCCACACATGGACGAGCCCGTCGCGCTCATAGTCAAATGCCTTGCCGGCGCGAATATTGTCGAGAAAGCCAGCTGGCACCCTGGCCGGATCGACCGGCTTGCCCAGCAGCTTGTCATCGCTGTGCACCACATACAGGCCACCGGATGACACCAGGGTGAGCTGGCCGACGCCGAATGGCTTGAACTTGCTGAAGCTGCTTTGCAGATTGCCCAGCGGCAGATCGACCGCTGCAAGGCCGATGAATTGATTGGCCTTGTCACGCATGGCCACGGTCAGGGACGACATCAGCACGCTTTTGCCCTGCACATCATACGGTGCCGGCTCGGTGACGGTATCGCGGCCGCGCTGCTTGGGTACGAAATAGAAGTCACCCCAGCCGGCCTGCTCGTACGCTGGCTTGTAGTCACCAGGATGATCCTTGAACGCCTCGGCCCGCTTCAGCTCCTTTTCGTCGATCATCTTGTCTTGCGCTACCTTGTCACCCGATCGCGTCATATAGGGCATATAGCGCCCGGTCGGATCGTAGATCGGAAACTGGCTGGCATATTCGGCATCGCGATTGTCCAGCGCGTTCGGTTCCATCAACAGCCACAGGCCGGATGCCTCCGGCACCCCCTCCAGCAGATGGATAATCATCTGGTCCACTGCCTTGCGAGGCGGAAAATGCTCGCCCTTGAGGCTCTGCACCACATCGGCCAGATGCCTGGGCAGCGAATAGCCGACCGCAAATACACTTTCCACCCGATGGGCATAATCGACGGCCTGCTCGGCAGCACGCTCCAGCCCCACCCGTTCGGCGTCGCGATAGACGCCATCGGCGATCAGCCAGATCATCAGGCCAAAGCCAGCGCTAATGGCTAAGGCTGCCGCCGACACGACCTTGGTGCGCAACTGCCAGTTCTCGAACATGCCGCCCCCATCACTGATCAGGAAAGTACGCAGCACCGCAGCCAGCCCGGCATCAGCGCATGCCGTCTAAACCTAGCAGCAATTGCCGGCTACGCCAGAAATCAGGCTGGCGAACCCGGCATCAGTTGTAGCTATTCCAGCGATTGCGCCGCTCTTCGCTGGCTTCTTTCAGCAAATGGCCGGCGCGCACCTCGTCCTTGGGGATCAGCAGATCGCCACCCTGCACTGCCAGCGCCAGCGCCTGGATCGCCACCGGATAATCGCGCTCCGCCGAGCGCTCCAGCAGATGGCGTGCCATGAGCGGGTTGCGCGGCACACCCTCGCCGGCCAGATAGGCATTCGATAGCAGGAACATGGCCTGGGCATTGCCATGGTCGCTGGCGAACTGCAGCCATTGCGCTGCCAGCTTCAGGTCACGCACCACCCCGTCGCCATTGCGTGCCATCCGCGCCAGCGCCAGGGCGGCCTTGGCATGCTGGTGCTCGGCCGCGTAGCGATACCACTGCCAGGCACGTGGCAGATCTGCCTGGCGGCCATGCGCCGGCACGCGCAGCTGCTCGGCCAGCTGGAAGGCCGCTTCGTCATCACCGGCCTCGGCACCGCGCTGCAGCCAGCGCATGGCCTCGCTCTGCTGCGCCGGTCTTGCCAGATAGACCAGGGCCAGCTCACGCATGGCCACAGCATCGCCGCGCTCTGCCCAGCGCAGCAGTCGCGCCTCGGCATCGGCTTGTCGGCCGGGCCCGGCCAGCAAGCCGGTGGATTCGATTTCGGCCGATGTAGGCATGTGCGAATCCACCGGAGCGCAAGCGGCCAGCGCCAGGGCAATCAAGCCGGCAAACAGGAAGGGTGAAGTCGGAATACGTTGCGGCATACAGGCATGTCCAATGAAAAGGCGCCCCATGCAAGCAAGGGGCGCCCAGGCACGACAGATTATTACTTGCTCAGATCAATCGCGTAACGGGCATAGCCGCTGGCGTCCAGACTACCTTCACCGGTCACCAGTGCAAGGCCGGCTGCCTTGGCCACGGCCAGCTGACCTGGTGCCGAGCGCAGGACCACCGGGCCGGCAGTCTTGGTCTTGACGAAGCTCCAGCTGCGACCATTGCCATTGGCGGCCAGGCTGACCTTGCCGGTCTGCTTGCCCAGCTTGATCAGATAGTCGCTGACCACGGCCTGGTTGGCATCGGGCGACTTGATGATGGTCTTGCTGCCATCGATGCCCGGGAAGTTACCGCCACCGCCGGCGCGATAGTCATTGGTCGCCACGATAAAGTCGTCGCCATCGGCCACCGCCTTGCCGGCGTAAGTCAGCCCGACAATGCGGCTGCCCGCCGGCTTGGTGACGTCGATCTGGTATTGCAGCGCATTGCCTTCGGCATAGAACACATCGTAGTTGTAAATGGTGCCGTAGCTCGGTACCAGATCCTGCTCGCTGCTCTTGCTCGGATCGATCTGGCCGAACTGCTTGGCGGCCGTTTCCAGCCAGGCTTTGAGGTCGGAACCCTTGATCTTAACTGCCTGCAGATTGTTATTGCTGTACAGGTACAAATCGCCCGGATTGCGAATCTGCAAATCGACCGGCGCCGCAGGGCTGGCGCCCGGGGCGACATCGGTAAAGTCGGTCGGGCCATTGCGGCCGGCCTTGAACGGCGCGCTGCACGAGATCACCGGAATGCTCTTGTAGCTTTGCAGCGTGGCATCGGCGCTCTTCGCGATAAAGTTCTTCACGTAGTCGATCTGCGCCTGGTTCACCAGCTGGATGGCGCTGACATCGCCCACCAGCGAGAAATAGGCCGACATCTGGAAATCGGTCTTGGCGCCCAGCGGCTGCTTGGCGTATGCGATGGTGGCGTTGTGCTCATTGGCCACCAGGTTGGCAATGGCCGGGTCGCCATCGACAATCGTCTTGCCATCGGTGTACTTGAAGCCGCGCGACTCGACCGAGGTCTTGTCCGGCACGGTTTGCCACTTGCCGCCGACATACTTCATGGTCATCTTGATGATGCCGAGGCGACGGCCCCAGCTCTGCGCCATCACCGTCGGCACGCCATTGACGAAGCCATTGATGGCATCGACATTGGCGCTGGCCGGTAGCGCAGTAAACGAGGCATCGAGCGCCGCGGCGCCCGCTTCCTTGCCCTTGGGGAAGATCAGGTGCGAGTGGCCGATCATCAAGGCATCGATGCCTACACTCTTGTCGGCCAGATGCAGGCTGGCGTTTTCCATCTTCGGGCTATAGGGGCTGGCATCGAGGCCGCCGTGCGACAGGGCCACCACGACATCGGCACCCTTGCTGCGCAGTTCCGGCACATATTGCTTGGCCGATTCCTGCACGCCGTTCACATACACCTTGCCGGCGAGATTCTTCTGATCCCAGTCCAGAATCTGCGGCGGTACAAAGCTCATGATGCCGACATTGAGGCGCACCGTAGTCGGCGTGCCATCGGGCAGATTGGCAGCGAACACCTTGGGAATGAGCGCATAGGGCTGGAAGATCGGCTTCTTGCTGTCCACGCCGTTGACATTGGTCAGCACCAGCGGGAAGGACGGCGCGCCGCAATTGCCAGCCGGCTTTTGCACACCGGCCACGCCCAGATCGGTGTTGGTCACCTGGCTCAGAAAACCCAGACCGTAGTTGAATTCATGGTTACCCAAGCCGCCGCCGTCATAGCCCAGCGCATTCATCGCCTTGTGTACCGCCAGGGTGCTGCTGCAGCCGATAGGCGCCGCCACGGCCTGATAGTCGCCCAGCAAGGTGCCCTGGATGGTGTCGCCATCGTCCAGCAGCACATTGTTCGGGTTCTCTTTCCGCGCTGCCTGGATCAAGGTCGACGTACGCTCGAGGCCCAGGCTGGTGTCAGCGGCCAGCGAGTAGTAGTTGTAGCTGAGCACATTCGAGTGGATATCGGTGGTTTCCAGCAAGGCAAACTGGACCGTGGTGCCTTCGGCAATTCCGCTATTTACGGCAGTGCTCGGGCTATCGCTGCTGCACGCGCCCAGAGCCACGGCAACCGCAATAGCGAGCAAGCTTATCTTGTACATGTTGTTCAATCGGCAAGGAAACAAAAGGTCGCCCATGGTGAAGGCTGATTATTTCCGCCACATTTCATGGTCCGTGCATTTTGCGAATGCGCGCATACAAGCCTGGCGCACCATGGTGCGCAGACACGGCAGGCAAAAACAAACCCGCTTGCGCGGGTTTGTCTGCTTCGCCACTGCTGCCACTTCAAACCATCAATCAGCCTGCGGCTTGCCGGCGCCACCCGCAACGATCTGGCCGATCTTGAAAAACACCTCGGTATTGTCGAACACCCCGGTGAACAAATGGGCGCCACGGCCGAACGCCGACAAGGGCACATCGGTCGCGGTATGTACCGCCTGCTGGCCCGGCACCTGGCCGGTGATCAGAAAGCCCTGGCCTTGGTTGCGCACATTCGGGTTGGCCGGGTAGTTCTTCAACGGTTCCTTGCCGACAAAGGGCTGCTGGCTGTCTTGCGTGGGCGTGGCATTGGCCAGCCAGGTTTCGTAGCGGTCGGCATTGGCGCCATAGCCGATCAGCATCTTGCGGTCGATGTCGGTGGTTTCCGGATAGCCATCTGCCAGCATCTTGTACTGAGGAAAACCGGACGCTTCATACACGCCCACCACCTCGTCGCGCTGCGCATCCTTGGTGCCGGTGCCGATCTTCGAGCGCAGCTGCGCATTGCTGATGGTTGCCGCGCCGATAATGGCGGCACCCGAGCATTCATGGTCAGCGGTGACGATTACCAGCGTATCGGGGTTTTTCTTGGCGAAGTCCTGCGCCACCTTCACTGCCCGATCAAACTCCAGGGTTTCCATGATCCAGCGGTCGCTATCCATCAGATGCGACTGCTTGTCGATGGATGCGCCCTCGATCATGGCGTAAAAGCCCTTGGGCTGCTTCGCCAGCACCGTCAGTGCCGCACTGGCCATTTCATCGAGCATGGGCTGGTCAGGAAAGCCATAGTCATTGACCACACTGCTGCTGCCGCGCCGCCCGCCGATCTTGTCATAGGCGACATTCATATTGGAGTAGGCAAACAGGCCCAGCAGCTTGTCGGCCTTGGGTGCATAGGCTTTCAGATTGGCGTAGTCGCTGGCGTAGGCAAAACCGGCCTTCTGAAAATCATCGATCAGATCGCGCTGCGGATCCTTGGCGCCGGGCGCCGCGCCCCAGCCAGCGACAATATCGGCCGGCAGCACATAGTCATTGCGGGTAGTGCGCTGCGAACCATTAGCCGGCTGCGGCTTTACGCTATCGCCTGAATTGGGTAGGAACCACTTGCGCCCGCCGCCCATCAGCACGGTCAGACCGGTGAGCTTGCGATCATCGAGATACTGGTCGGCGATGCCGGTGCCGAAGCCGCGATCGGCGGTATGCACGGCGTTCGCGGCCGGCGTGGCATCGAACACATCGGCGGTAGTGACGATGCCAAGCGCCTTGCCATGTTTGCGATGCAAGTATTCAGACAGATACTCGACGCGTGGGTTATCGAATGCATCGACCGTATCGTCGGGCCATACGCCTTCCTGATTATTCGCCGCCTTGTTGCCGGTCACATAATTGGACATGCCGGGCGAGGAGTCGGTAACGATGGCATTGAGCGATGAAGTCATCACCATGCCGGTATAGGGGAAGGTATCCATGGCGAGCCGGCCGCGTGCCTTACCCTGGCCATAGCCTTCGGCCATGATGCGGGCAGCAGTACGGTGGGTGGCGCCCATGCCGTCGCCAAGCAGGATGATGACATTGCGCGCCGGCTTGCCGTTTTTGCCATTGAGCGCCACCACCTCGAAATTGCCCCGGGCCGTCACGGTCTGGCCATCGGACTGGGTGGCAGTCAGGCTCAGGCCATGTACGCCCGGCACGGTGTGGCTAAAGGCACGCAGGGACACGACCGTCGTTCCGGCCGGCATATCCTTGACCAGGCCTTCAGTCACCTTGCTGGTCCGCTCTGCCGCGACCTTGATCGCCTTGCCATCCACTGCAAACTCGAAGCCGGTAATGGACTGACCAGCATCAGGCCGCACCGTGGCTTGCAGATCAAAGCGCTGGTCCGGCAAAAAGCGGGCGATGACTGGCGCCTCACGACCGCTGCTGAATAGCTCGGACGGCGGCGTCAGGCGCGTAATGGTCGGAGCCGCCTCGGCAAAGCTGATGGTGATCAGCACGCCAAGGAGGGATCGGTACAGATGCGGCATGAAATTTCCTTGTACAGGGGAGTAGCGGGAATGGTCGGACACAGCAGCGCAGCCAGTGGCGCCGGATCAAGTTCAAGCTGGACCTGCGCCACGCGGCCATCGGCCTCCGCATGGGCGGCCAGCCGCAAGTGACCAGACAGGCGCATACGGCCGGCCAGCTGCGGCGGTGCCATCATCAACGGAAAGTGGACATAGATCGCCGTTGCCGGCAGATCATCGGCCTGTGGCTCATCCTCGGCGGCCAGCATGACCGGCACCGGCGCAAAGATCAGCCGCCCGGGCACCGGCCGCTCTTCATTGACCATAAAGCCGCTGATGCTGACCCGCTGACCGTCGAGCGCCAACAAGCGCGCACTCGGCTCAAGGCCACGCGGGCCGATCGGCATGCGGTACATATCTGAAAAGCGCAGTTCTGCAAAACCCGGCTCAGTGTGAGGTCTATCAGCCAGTGCAGCCGGCACCGGCCTGGCTGCGATAGTGCCGTGGGCAATGCTGGAGAGCGATACAACAGACAGCAAGCAAGCAGACAAAAAACACTGCATTCAGAATGAATCCAACAGACTTTATTGCCGCAACATTACAGGATTCTGATTGCAAACCCGTGAATGCCAATTGCATATTGCGGTTTTTGCCCCGTACAATGCGGCCGCCAAGGGATTTCCGTGCACCTGCTTGATCGCACAATCAAGCCATTTCTCCCGCGCCGGACTTCTCACCCAGGTCAGCACAACGCCGCTCCCGGTGCGAGCCGGTCCGCGTTTCGGGCGCGCGCCGGCCCAACATCTCCCGACACCACCTGAACTGCAAATCAGTGGTGGAATGGCAAATCCTTGCCTATACCCTTAGTTGCAATGATGTAAATCACCTGACTGGATTGCTCCCATGCGAAATTTCATTATTCTCGGTCTGAGTCTGCTTGCCCTGCTCGCCAATGCCGATGATCTGGCACAGATCAAGCAGGCAAAATCAATCAAGATCGGTATCAAGGAAGCTCCCCGCCATTCTCGCTGCTGGACCCGGCTACAAAAACGGTCAAGGGCTTTGATATCGATATGGCGCTCGCCATCGCCAGGCAGCTTGGCGTCAAGGCCGATCTGAAAACGCTGGAATCAGATCAGCGCCTGCCTTTTCTGAAAGATCGCACCGTCGATATTATCGTGGCCGATTTTGCCAAGACCGATGAACGCGAGAAAGAGATCGACTTCAGCCTGGGCTATTTCGTTGCTGAAGAGCGTATCTATGGCAAGGTCGGCAAATTCAAGGATTTACCGGATCTGAACGGCGCCACCATTGCCATCAATAGCGGCTCCAGCCTGGAAGCCGAATTCAAGAAGCGCTACAAGAGCACCCATCTGGTATCGGTTCCCGACAAACCCGATCTGATCAAGCAATTGAATGCAGGACTGGTAGATGGCGTGGCGGCGTCGATGCCTATCCTGTACGAGCTGCAATCGAAGGTGCAGAACAAGAAACAATTCGAATACTCGCCGTTTCCGCTCGATGTAAAGATCTACGCCGTCGGCATTCGCAAAAAGGAAAAAGGCCTCAAGCAGGCAATCGATGATGCCTTGCTGGCCCTGGAGAAATCGGGCGAAACAGCGAAGATCTACGAAAGATGGTTCGGCCCGAATGGCGAAGTACCGATTCCGCGCACCTTTACCATTACCCGCTGATCAAGCGTATTAACAAACGGGCCCCGTCGTAGCGGGGCCTGTTTCATTGGCACACATACAAAAGCTTGGCGGCGATCAGGGCGGCGACTTTTGCGGCCAGATCTGCACCGGCGCATAGCGCACCTTGGCCGGATCAGCACCAGTGCCGAGCGCGCCGGCAAAATTGCTCCCCCAGGCCCACAGGCTGCCATCTCGCTTGATAGCCAGCATATGGTTGTAGCCTGCCGCAACCAGGACAAAACCCTCACCTACCACGACCGGCACGCCGCGATCGACATTGCTGCCATCGCCCACCGCGCCCTCGGCATTGTTTCCCCAAGCCATCAGCACGCCTTGCGTAGTGATGGCCGCCGCATGCTCCCCACGCGCGCTGACCTGGCTGTAGCCCTCACCGATCTTCAGTGGACGGTTGCGTGCCAAGCCGGAATCATCACCCAACAGACCGGAGCGGCTGCCATCGGTGCCAAAGTTGTTCGCGCCCCAGCTCCACAAGCTGCCATCGCTGCGTATTGCCAGGCTAAAGTTGTCTCCGGCTGCAATCTGGCTAAACGGCGCCCCCACCGGAACCGGCCGCAGCTGATCGCTACATCCGCCATCGCCAAGCTGGCCCGTGCATTGCCGGATGGACGAACCGAGCAGGTTGCCGCTGACCAACGCATTGCTGCCCCAGGCCCACAGGCTGCCATCCTTGCGTATTGCCAGGGAATGATTCGCACCGGCCGCGATGCGCACAAAGCCGTGCCCGATCAATACCGGCGCATTGCGGCTGATTGTAGTGCCATCACCCAGCTGGCCATTGCCATTCCAGCCCCAGGCCCACAACGCGCCATCACTACGTAGCGCCAGCGTGTGGCCGCCACCGGTGGCTACCTGGCTGTAACCGCTACCGATCAGAACCGGGCTGCTGCGCGCCGTATTGCTGCCGTCGCCCAGCTGACCCCAGAAATTGTCGCCCCAGGCCCACAAACTGCCATCGCGTTTGATGGCCAGGGTGTAGTTCTGCCCACAGGCGACGCTGGTATAGCCTGTCGCAATGCGTTGCGGCGCACTGCGATCTTGCTTGCCGCCTTCGCCTAACTGTCCCGCGCCGTTGGCGCCCCATGCCCACAAGCTGCCATCAGCCTGAACAAATACACTGTGCTCGGCCCCCGCCGCTACCGATGGTGCGGCGCCCAAGGGCACAGCAGCAAACCAGAGCAAGGCTATGCCCAAAACATCCGGCCAGCCTCGCAATCGAACAAGATCAGTCCATACCGACACGCCATTCTCCTTCCCGCACTGCGGGTATTCAGACGGCCCGCCCACGGCAGCGCCATCTGAGGAGGCAGAGAATAGCGACGCCAGCCAGCTGGCGCTGTGATGCACATCACAGATCAGACAGGCTGGGCAAACTCATCCAGTTCGATACGGCCCCAGGCGGCATGCTGCTGCACGTGTTCGAGGCTATTGCCAAAACCGATATAAATGGCCGAAGGCCGCACCGGGCAAGGCAGCGATAGCGACAGCTGATGATTGTGGCGTGCCAGCTTGCGCAACGGTGCTGGCGATGGCGGTACGCCATCAAGTGCCTGCAAACCGGCATCCTCAGCGATCAGCAGCTTGCCATCGAGCTCGACGCCGATATACATGCCGGCGTCGGCAGCATCGCCGCCAGCAAGCGCTTGTAAAGCGATTTGCATATTCAAGGAATTGTCTTGCCAGACAACTTCATTCAATTCAGCGCGAAAATAATGGGTAATGGATAAAGCCCGGCAATGCTGCATGGGTTGACGCGAAGCAAATACCGCAAACGAAGGGCCATTTTGATGGTGAGGTGCATCGTAAGCCACCCGGACATCGATAAAACCCAATACCGCCAGATAATCGACAATGGATTGCCGGGTCAGCCACACACTGGTTTCAGCCGAGCCGCCACAAAACCCTGACCAATTCAATGATTCCTCATAGGACTGCACCACCCATTGATAGCTGAAGCCATTGCGCTCGCCGTCTTGCAATGGCGAATACTTCTTGCGCAAGCGCGGATTGGCATTGAGCACCTCGGCATCGTAGTAATGGGTCCACAACACGATATTATCGCTGGCTTTCGCCAGCAGGCTCAAAAGTTCCAGCGGATCCTGCATGTGGTAGAGCACACCGCTGGCCAAGGCAATATCGAAGCGCTGCGAGGTATCGCGCAGATAGCTGACGAAATCGCCCAGCAGATACTGCACCCGGTCCAGTTTGAATACTTCCTTGATGCACAGGCACTTCAAAAAGGCCCGCGAGTTGGCCTCGATGGCCGTTACGCTAGCCGCGCCGCCTTGCTGCAACATATAGGAGTGAGCGCCTTCCAGCGGCCCCAGCTCAAGGACGGTCTTGCCAGCAAAGCCACCGAACAGCTCGGCCGCCATCTGCACCTGCGGTGCCTGAAACAGCGTGGCCGTGCCTGGCCTGGACTGCAGGCCAGAGGCCGGCGGCATGGCGGTCGACCATTCACCGTCGAACAGATCGATGATGTTTTGCGCGGCTGGTGGCTTGAGTACATAGGCATCGAGGATATTCACGTCTGGCTCACTTTGTGTTTGAGGGCCCGCGGCATCATACCCAATCGGGCACAACAACCAAGCAAGCCGGAAGTCGGCGCTCCATGCTGCTGCAAAGTCGCGACAATAAACCGACCGAACGAGCCGTCGTATATGAAATCAATATGCGCAAAGCTGCACTGTTCGTTTTATTCATTGCATGCTTCGCCAGCCAGGGCAAAGGCCTGGACCGCCTCCTCTTCCTTGCTGCTATTGCCCGCGATTCCCTTCCGGATTTACGCCACAACCGCCAAGCTGCCCGCGCGCCTAAACAATCAACACAATTCATATATGCAAAAAATATCGCCGGGTAATCAACCGGCCGTTCCTCGCCCGACCAATTTTCCGGCGAGGTCGGCGCGAAAGGATTCCCGCGCCGGTGTACGCGTCACACGAAAAGAACGGCCGCCACAGCCGCCCGGGCCAAGCTAGGCAATTCCCGCTCGATTTCGATGCCCAGCCAGGCCGCAGGCTTGATCGCGGCAGGGCATAATGGCCGGCCTGTCTTGCCTTGAGCCACGCCATGCACATCGTTTTCCTCGATCGCGCCAGCCTGCCGGTTACCTTGCGCAGCCCAGCGCTGCCGCACCAGTGGCGTGACTACCCAGCCACCTCACCCGCACAACTGGGCGTGCACGCCCGCGATGCCGAAGTGCTGATCAGCAACAAGGTGGTGCTCGACGCTGCGACCATCGCCGCCCTGCCCCGCCTCAAGCTGATTGCGGTGGCTGCCACCGGTGTCAACCATATCGACCTGCTTGCCGCACGCCAGCATGGCGTGGCGGTCTGCAATATCCGTGGCTATGCCGATCACAGCGTGCCCGAGCACGCGCTGATGCTGATGCTGGCCCTGATGCGCCAGCTAGCGGCTTACCGCCAACAGCTGGCAGCGGGAGCCTGGCAGCAATCGCCGCATTTCTGCCTGTTCGGACCAGCCATCCGCGATTTGCATGGCCGCACCCTGGCCATCGTCGGCAATGGCGCGCTGGGCCAGGGCACCGCCCGGCTGGCGCAAGCATTCGGCATGAAAATCGTACAGCTTGAGCGCAAGCAGGCCACCATCTGCCGCCCTGGCTACACGCCGTTTGTTGAGGGCCTGGCGCAGGCCGACATCATCAGTCTGCATTGCCCGCTCGATGCCAGTAGCCGCCATCTGATCGGCGCCGCCGAGCTGGCGCTGCTGCGCCGCGATGCGATCCTGATCAATACCGCGCGCGGTGGCCTGGTCGACGAAGCGGCGCTACTCGATGCGCTGCACGCCGGCCGACTCGGCGGCGCCGGCATCGATGTGCTGCACGAAGAGCCACCGCGCCAGGGCAATGCCTTGCTCGATGCCAAGCTGCCCAATCTGATCGTCACCCCGCATATCGCCTGGGCCAGCCACGAAGCGATGAGCGCCCTGGGCGAGCAGCTGATCGGCAATATCGAAGCCTGGGCCGGCGGTCAACCGCGCAATCTGGTGTGCTGAGGGTAGCCGGAATAGCCAGTCAGCGCGACGCCGATACCGAGCCGCCATGGCGATGCCGGCCGCGCCAGCCATGTGCAGGTCTTGCGGCTGGACTTTGCCATTTTGCTCGCCTGCGGCCTTGCCTTTACCGGTTGCCTGAGCCTGCTCGGTCGGCGCCTGGCGTGGCCGAACAGGAATTTGGCGACACCCTGGTGCTGCGTACTACCCACATTACCGTGTCTTTCTCCAAACGCTCCCGGCACCTCGATATGGAAAGAGACATCAATCGGGTATTTCAGGACATGGTCGACGATGGCACGGCCTAGCGAATCATCGACAAATGGTTTCCCGGTCTGCCAAGACAGAAGTGATCACCCGCCCGCTTGCGGCGGCGCGTGGCGTAAACCGGCAAAGAACATCGCCATCAGCCAGCCCGCCCGTTCGGCCAGGTCGAATTCACGCAGCTCCAGCCATTCACGAATGCAGCCGATCAGATAGCTGTTCAAAGCAAAAGCGGCAAGCTCGCAATCGAGGTGGACCGGCAGTTGCCCCAGCTGCTGGGCAGAGCGCAGCACCTGCGCCAGCTGCCGCCGGCAGCGTGCGGCGCGTTCGGCTTCTTCCGCCATCACCTCGGCCACCACTTCGGATAGCTCGGTTTTGAACAGGATGATTTCGAACACGCACAAGGTGCGCGGATCGCTCGCCACCTGGCGCAGGATATCGCGGCCATTGGCCTCCAGTGCACCAAGCGGATCGCTCCCCGGATGCGCCACCAGCACATCGAGCATGGCCTGCATCGGCAAGGACACCCGATCACACATGGCGGTAAAGATGTCTGCCTTGTTCTTGAAATGCCAGTAAAACGCGCCACGGGTAAGGCCGGCGGCACGGGCAATATCATCCAGAGTGGCGCGCGCCACGCCCTTGGCATGAAATACCTGCTCGGCGGCATCCAGCAGGGCTTCGCGGGTCTGTTCGGCTTGCTCTTTGGTTCGTCTGACCATGATGTATCTGTCACTTGGGCGCTGCGGCAGCGGGTTAGATAGAAATTGTTCCGGCGGATCATCGGCAAAATGCCAATACTGCTCATCTGTCAGCATGACGAAAGCAATAACCCTGTTTACAGCGCAGTTTACAAACATACGCGTATGTATCTAAACTCGCAACCCAGCCATTCAATCCTGTTGAAGCGTATAGCCCGGCTGCAGTAGGGCCGCCGTATTGGCAAGACATCTGCAATCGAACCGTAGCATTGCTCACCGACTATGCTGGGATTTCGTGTCTTGCCAAGCTTGCCGCACATCACAATCATTCGAGAGGTCCCATACGATGCCTGCCGCGTTCCATATACGACCCCGCACTACCCTGCTGGCGAGCACGGTGCTCGTGTCCGCCGCCCTGCTCAGCGCCTGTGGCAAAGGCCAGCCGGAAGGCGCCGGCGCGGGCGGCATGCCGCCACCGATGGTGGTGTATGAAACGGTCAATAGCCGCGATGTGGCCATCGACTTCGAATACCCCGGCCAGACCGCCGGCTCGCGCGAGGTGGAAATCCGCGCCCGGGTCACCGGCATTATCGACAAGCGCCTGTATCAGGAAGGCGGCCGGGTAAAGGCCGGCCAGTCGCTGTTCCGCATCGACCCGGCCACTTACGCCGCCGCCGCTGCCACGGCCGATGCCAATATTGCTACGGCCGAGGCGCGGCTCAAGCAGGCCGAGCGCGAGTTCAACCGTCTCAAGCCCTTGATCGAGGCCAAGGCCGTGAGCCAGCAGGAATTCGATACCGCCGCTTCCAACTTCGATCTGGCCAAGGCCAGCCTGAAGGCCGCTCAGGCCCAGGCCAATGCCGCCCATATCGACCTTGGCTACACCGATGTGCGCGCGCCGATCAATGGCGTGGTCGGTCGCGCGCTCAAGGTGGAAGGGGCGCTGGCCAATGCCCAGGGCGACAGCCTGCTCGCCACCATGGCGCAGACCGATCCGATGTATGTGAACTTCTCGGTGTCCGATGACGATCGCAACAAGCTGCAGGCGCAGCTGGCCAGTGGCGAATTGAAGCTGCCCGATGGCAAATACAGCGTGCATCTGAAGGCGGCCGACGGCCATATGCTCAAGCAGGTCGGCAAGCTCGACTTCAGCGATTACAAGGCCGATGCCAATACCGGCGCCTTTAGCAGCCGTGCCGAATTTGCCAATGGCGACAATGTGCTCGCGCCGGGCCAGTTCATGCGGGTGGTGCTGGCGGGCGTGATTCGCCCCAATGCCATCGCCGTGCCGCAACGTGCGGTGCTCGATGGCCCGAATGGCAAGTTTGTCTATACGGTTGGCCAGGGCAAGGAAGGCAAACCGGCGGCGGTTCCGGCGCCCGTGGTACCGGGCGAGTGGGTGCAGCTGGAGGGCAGCAATGGCAATGGCTGGGTGATCAAGTCCGGCCTCAAGTCCGGCGACAAGGTGATTGTCGATGGCATGGCGCGCATCTTCTTCCCCTTCCAGCCGGTGACGCCGCTAACCGCGGCCGAAGCCGCCAAGATGGCGCAGCAGCCACCCATGGGGCCGCCGGCCGGCAAAGCGAAGTAAGCCCCGCTGAATCAGATTCAGGCTCTGCTGCCGGCGTAGCGGGCAGGCGTACGGTGTTTTTATAACAGCACCGCCAACGCCAGCCCGGTCGGCAACAGTGTCGGGATCGGGCGCGACACCGGCGTTTCACTGGCCGCTCGCCCCGCTCCCACGCCCTCTCCCGTGGGGAGAGGGAAACGGACAAGGCACATAGGAAATCACCCATGTTCTCCCGCTTTTTTATCGACAGGCCCATCTTCGCCTTCGTGATCTCCATCTTCATGGTGATTGCGGGTCTGGCGGCGATGCGCGTCCTGCCCATTGCGCAATACCCGGAAATCTCGCCGCCCGTGGTGCAGATCAACGCCTTCTACCCCGGTGCTTCGGCTGAAACCATTGCCGAGACGGTGGCGGCGCCGATCGAAAACGCCATTACCGGCCTCGAAGGCATGATGTATATGTCGTCCACCTCGACCTCGAACGGTGCGGTCACCATTACCGCCACCTTCGAAATCGGCACTGACGTGGACAAGGCCGCCGTTAACGTCAATAACCGGGTCAAACAGGCCGATGCCCGTTTGCCCGAGGAAGTGCGCCGCCAGGGCGTATCGGTGGAAAAAGGCTCGTCCGCCTTCTTGCAGGTGCTGGCGTTTTACTCGCCGGAAAGCAAGTTCACCGACCTCTACACCTCCAACTACGTCACCCTGAATGTGTTGGACGCCATCAAGAAGATCCCCGGCACCACCAATGTGCAGATCTTCGGCGCCAAAGATTACGCCATGCGCATCTGGCTCAAGCCCGATCGCATGACCCAGCTCAAGGTGACCGTGCAGGAAGTGGCAGGGGCAATCAGCGAGCAGAATGCCCAGTTCGCCGCCGGCAAGATCGGCCAGACGCCCAATGGTGGCCACCAGGAAATGGTGTACACGGTTACCGCCAAGGGTCGCCTGTCCACCCCGGAAGAGTTCGAGAACATCATCGTTCGCTCCAATGCCGATGGCAGCAAGCTGCGCCTGAAGGATATTGCCCGTATCGAGCTCGGTGCCAAGAACAATGACTTCAACGGTACCTATAACGGCAAGCCGGCGGTGCTGATGGGTATCTTCCTGCAGCCGGGCGCCAATGCCCTGGACGTGGCAGACGAAGTCAAGCGCACCATGAGCGGCCTCGCCAAGCAGTTCCCGCAGGGCATGAGCTATGCGGTGCCTTACGACACCACCCGCTTTGTGCAGGTGTCGATCCATGAAGTACTCAAGACTCTGGCCGAAGCGATGGTGCTGGTATTCCTGGTGGTATTCCTGTTCCTGCAGAACTGGCGCGCCACCTTGATCCCCACCTTGGCGGTACCGGTGTCGCTGATCGGTACCTTTGCCGGCCTGCAGCTGCTGGGCTACTCGATCAATACCCTGACGCTATTTGGTATGGTGCTGGCCATCGGTATCGTGGTGGACGATGCCATCGTCGTGCTGGAAAACATCGAGCGCATCATGCACGAAAATCACCTGCCGGCCCGCGAAGCGGCGCTGCAGGCGATGAAGGAAGTAACCGGCCCGGTGATCGCCATCGTGCTGACCCTGTGCTCGGTATTCGTGCCGATTGCCTTCCTCGGTGGCCTCACCGGTGAGCTGTATCGCCAGTTTGCCGTCACCATCTCGATTGCCGTGGTGCTGTCCGGCATTGTGGCACTGACCATGACCCCGGCGCTGTGCGTGCTGATCCTGAAAACCGAGCATCGCCAGACCGCCCGCGTCTTCCTGTGGTTCAACGCTTTCTTCCAGCGCATGACCGGCCGCTATATCCACGGCGTCACCTTTCTAATGAAGCGCGGCGTGCTGGGCGTGTTGCTGTTTGCCGGCATGGTGGCGCTGACCGCCGGCATGTGGAAGGCCACGCCGGGTTCCTTGGTGCCGGATGAAGATCAGGGCTATTACATTGGTGCCGTGTTCCTGCCCGATGGCGCGTCGCTACAGCGTACCGATGCGGTGCTCAAGCAGGTAGTCGCTGCCATCCAATCCAACCCAGCGAACGAGCATGTTATTGCCTTCTCGGGTATGGACTTCATCGGGGGGGGCTTCAAGAACAATGCCGCCACCATCTTTGTCACACAAAAGCATTGGGACGATCGGCCTGGCGTGGATACGAAGGCACTCGTTGTCGAGTTCTTTATGAAGACTGGCGGCATTAAAGAAGCCATGGCAATTGCCTTCGCGCCACCCGCTATTTTTGGACTGGATAACACCGGTGGCTTTACAGCCTACCTCCAAAATCGCGGGGAAGGTGGCGCCAAAGCGCTTGCCGCCGCGATGTCTGACTTGAAGGGTGCTGCTTCGCAAGAGCCCGTCTTGAACGGTAGCCAATTCCATGGTCTCCATACCTTCTGGAATGCCAATGCACCGCAGCTCTACCTGAACGTAGACCGCGAACGCGCCAAAGCACTGGGCGTACCGCTGAACGACGCCTTCAATACCCTAGCCGGAACACTCGGTACCTACTATGTGAACGACTTCAACAAGTACGGCCGTGCCTGGCAAGTGCTGATGAGCGCCGATGCGACCTACCGCAAGCGCCCGGAGGACATCGGTCGCATCTATGTTCGCAGCCAGCGAGGGGAAATGGTGCCCTTGTCTGCCTTCGCCAGAGTCGACTACACCTCTGGGCCCGACATCATGGAGCGGTACAACAACTTGCCGGCGGTAAAAGTGTTGGGAGCGCCCACGCCCGGTTTTTCATCTGGACAGGCAATCGCTGCGTTTGAAAAAGTTGCGAAACAAGCACTGCCCAACGACATCAGCTACGAGTGGACCGGCGCCGCCTTCCAGGAAAAGAAGGTGACCAGCGCCGCAGTCATTGCCCTGTGTCTGGCAGCGGTGATGGTGTTCCTGATCCTGGCGGCGCAGTACGAGAAGTGGTCGCTGCCGCTTTCCATCCTGCTGGCCATGCCCTTCGGCATCTTCGGCGCCCTGCTGGCAGTGAAGCTGCGCGGCTATAGCAACGATGTGTACTTCCAGATCGGCCTGGTGACGCTATTGGGCCTGGCCGCCAAGAACGCCATCCTGATCGTGGAATACGCGGTGATGAAGCACCACGAAGGCTATCCGCCTGCCGCTGCAGCCATCGAGGCGGCACGGTTGCGCTTCCGGCCGATCATCATGACCTCGATGGCCTTTATTCTCGGTGTATTGCCGCTGGCGATCAGCAGCGGCGCCGGCGCCGGCGCCCGTACCTCGGTCGGTACCGGCGTGATGGGCGGCATGATGGCGGCCACCTTCCTGGCCATCTTCTTTGTACCGCTGTTCTACAAGCTGATTATCGACCGGCGCGTCAGCACGCCGAACGAAGAGTTGGTGCCGCCGAAGTCGGAAAACGAATATGGCGTGGTTGAAGGGAGTCATCATGATCAGTAAGCACAGCACCACAGCCTTGGCATCTGCGCAGCCCCCGGCCTCGCTGGCGCGCCTAGTTGGCATTGGCACACAAATGATTCGCCCGGCCGCACTCACCCTTGCCTTGGCATTGGCCGGCTGCGCCGCTAACCCGCCGATGGCCAAGCTCGATCTGCCCGCCAGCGCCAATGCCAGCCTGCCGGCCGGTATCGATGCCTGGTGGCGTAGCCTGAACGACGCCACCCTGAGCCAGCTGATCGATGAAGCGCTGGCCCACAATGCCGACGTCTTGCTGGCCGCCGAGCGCATCGGCCAGTCGCAGGCGGTGCTGGATGAAACCCGCATCAATCTGCTGCCCGATGCCAATCTGAGCAGTAGCGCCAATCGCCGCAAGCCAAGCGAGGAAACCACCGCCAAGGGGCAAAGCGGTGCCAGCACCAGTTACAAGACCGGTATCGGCGTCTCTTACGAAATCGATCTGTGGGGCCGGCTGAGCCTGGCGCGCGATGCCGCCCGCGCACAACTGGCCGCCAGTGGCTATGCGCGCGAGGTCAGCCGTAGCGCAGTGGCCGCGCAGACCGCCAAGAGCTATTTCAGCCTGCTGGCGCTCGATAGCGAAGTCAGCCTGCTCGGCAAGACCCTGCAGACGCGCGATGAAGCCTTGCGCGTGCAGCAGGCGCGCTTCAAGGCCGGCGCCAGTGGTGAATACGAGCTAAAGCTGATCGAAGCGGAGCGCGCTGCGGTGGCAGCCAGCCTGCCCAAGCTGATGGCGGCACGCTCCCAGGCCGAGACCGCCCTGGCGGTACTGCTGGGCCGCTCGCCACGCGAGGTGGTGGAAGGCAGCATCCAGCGCGGCAGCGCGCTGGATAGCCTCGCGGCCACGCCGGATATTCCGGCCGCCCTGCCCACCGAGCTGCTGAGCCGCCGCCCCGATGTGCAACAGGCGGCCATGCAGTTCAACGCCGCCGATGCCGAGCTATCGGAAGCGCGACGCCGCTACTTTCCCAGCATCAGTCTTTCCGGCTTTTTCG
>NZ_JAYRLZ010000354.1:0-3777 GCF_041904975.1 Chitinimonas sp.
AGGCGCGTACCTTGCAACAGGTACGGTGGGTCGCAAGACCTTCGTGTAAGAGACCACCGCTCGACTGGCAACAGGACGAGGCAGGCTAAACCCCATCCGAAGCAAGACCAAATAGGCAAGCGTTGACGGGGCCCCCTGAGCTTGCGGGTAGGTTGCTTGAGACGGCCAGCAATGGTCGTACTAGAGGAATGACTGTCGGCGATGGGCAACCATCGCGTCACAGAACCCGGCTTACAGGCCGGCTTCGCACTGGAATACACAGGGACCGCCATGGCGGTCCCTGCTTTTTGGCACGGCAAACTTGCCTTGTACGGGTTAACCACTATACTTCGCGCCACTATCCCGGCTGCCGACGATGCAGGCGGGCACAAAAAAGCGTCACCTCCCGTAAACGGGAGCATTCGAGGGGGAAAAAGTGAGTTCATCCGATACGCTCGGCGAATCCGCCGTTTTCGCGCCTGCCGAGGCTGTTTCCCGGCAATATCCACCCAAAGTCGAAGGCAATCTGGCCACCCTGCGCATGGGCTTCGATCTGATGCAGCGCCTGCGCGCCGCCGCGCCACAGGCCGAGGCCTTGCCCGAGGCAGAGACACAAGTCCAGTCGGCGGTGATGGAGTTGCGCCGTTGCGAGTGCGGTGGCTACCTGGCACCACGCCCATCCAGCCATATCAAAACCCGCAAACGTCGATTGTTTGCGCCTTAGCCCGGCCTTATTGCGGTACCGGGTCGCGGCTGGCGCGCCAGACGATATCGTTGGCCACCGTGTCGCCCAGGTAATGCGCCAGCAAGCGCGCCAGCGTGCCGTCCTGGCGCATCGATTCTGCGGCTTCGCGTAGCTGGCGCTCGTCGGCCGGCGGCACCTGCTTGTGCACGATCACCAGGCCCATCACGGTGCGCGGGGTTTCCTCGACCGGGATGATGCGCACAGTGTCGATCAGCTGATAGATATCGAGATTGCGCCGGTACATCGGCGCATAGCCAAAGGTCGCGCCGATCCGGCCGACCGCCAGTTTGCGGTACAAGGCATCGGTAGTGGGGGTGTCATCAAGGCGATCCTTGGGCAGGGCATCGAGGAAGGCATTGCCCCACTGGCCATAGCTGAGTGCGGAGATATAGCCGAACACCACATTGGCATTGGCCTTTGCCGCACTGACGGTGCGCACATTCAGGTCGCGCCGGATGATCAGGTCCAGTGGTATGGCCAGCAGCGGCACAAACAGGTGCTCGGGGCGGGTTCTCGATACCACCGGCACCAGCAGGGCAGTCAGGTCATGTTCGGCCAGCGCGTTCTGGCGCAGCGGCGGCAGTACCTCATAGCGGATCTTGCAGCCCACCCGCCGCCCCAGCTCGCGGTAGAAGTCGGCACTGAAGCCGGCCGGACTGCCGCTATCGTCAAGAAAGGCGATATAGCCAAGCCCGGCTGAATTCGAGGCGGAATACTCGCGCAAGCAGCCGGCCGTTGCCGTGGCAGAGGCGAGCAGGGCAAGCAGGCAGGCTAGGCGCCATGGGCGAGGCATGCATTATTCCTGGCATTGAGGGTACAAAGCCGCCCCGCAGGCTGATGTATCTGCGGGCAACTCAGTCAGGATAGACCGCGCAGCCACCAAGCGCGCAGGCCAGGGGGGGGCGCTCAGAAAAAGCGCCGCAGGTCCATGCCCTTGTACAGGCTTGCCACTTCATCGCCATAGCCATTGAACATCAGCGTTTTGCGCTTGGAAAATTCGCCGATGCGCCGCTCGGTGGCCTGGCTCCAGCGCGGGTGGTCGACTTCCGGGTTCACATTGGAATAAAAGCCGTATTCGCCCGGATTGGCGCGGGTCCAGCTACTGGTCGGCTGCTGTTCCAGCAGGCGGATCTTGACGATGGACTTGATGCTCTTGAAGCCGTATTTCCACGGCACCACCAGTCGCACCGGCGCACCATTCTGCTTGGGCAAGGGCTTGCCATACAGTCCCACCGCCAGGATGGTCAGCGGGTGCATGGCTTCGTCGATGCGCAGGCCCTCGACATAGGGCCAGTCCAGGGTGCGTTGCTTCTGGCCCGGCATCTGCTCGGGCGCCAGCAAGGTGGTGAACTCCACATATTTGCCACGGCTGTTCGGCTCCACCTGTTTGAGCAGGGCCGCCAGCGGAATGCCCACCCAGGGAATCACCATCGACCAGCCTTCCACGCAGCGCAGGCGGTAGATGCGCTCCTCCAGCGCTGCCAGTTTCATCAGGCTGGCCAGATCGAATTTGCGTGGCCTACCGACCTCACCCGCCACGTCTACGGTCCACGGCTCGGTGCGCAGGCTGGCGGCGGTTTCGGCCGGGTCGGACTTGTCGGTGCCGAACTCATAAAAATTGTTGTAGCTGCTCACTTCGCGCAAGCTGTTGGGCGCCTCGCTGGTGCTGTAGCGGCTTTTGTAAAAGGTGGGCAGGGCGGCATCGGCGCCGAACGCCTGTGGCAACAGCAGGCCGGCACCGAACCCGGCCGCGCCTTGCATCCACTCACGACGCGACAGATAGACCGATTCCGGGGTGATGTCGCTGGGGGCGATATGCGGCGGGCGGTAGGTGGGCATGGCTAACTCCTTGTGTTGGGATCAAGCCACCGCCACGGAACGGGCGGCACGGCGAGCTCATGCTTGGTCGCGGCGGTAGAGCGCTTCTGTCAGCCCTGGTACCAGCGCCAGATCAGGGCCAGGGCCGATGCGGCCAGCAGGGCAAAGGCCAGCACCTCGATATAGCCGCGAAAACGCTGGCGCGTGGCTGGTTTGAGCAGGAAGTTCCAGGCAAGTACGGCAAGAACGGCAAACAGCGCGAAGCGGGCAAGTCGGGAAATCATCGGAGCGCGGTGGAAGTGAAAAGGTTCATGCGCATTCCACCACGCCGTCGGCATAGCGGCGGGCGCCCAGCAAGGTGGATTCGATGCCGGCCTTGTATTCGAGCAGCTTCCAGTCGCGGCAGCCCATGCTGCGCGTGTAATCCTCGGCGCGGCGGCGGAAGAATTGCTCGACCTGGCCATCAAACAGCACCGATGAGCCGCGCAGCACGATGCGGTAGCGCCGCTGGCCGAGATAGTGCTCCTCGCTGTCCATCATCACGCCGTTGTACTGGGTGACGGCCCGGCCGGTCTCTTTGAGCTGGGAACAAGCGCCCAGGGCGAGCAGGCCAAGCAAAAACATCATTCGATAGGGCATTCGGGACTTCCTGACGGCAGGTGGTGGGAGGCTGTCAAGCCGCTTTGTTAATAACGTACTTTCACAGAACTTTATAAGCCTTTATTTCGTAAGGAATATTGCCATTGTTTGCCGCCGGCTAAATAAGCGCTAAGTGATTGTAGCAAAAACAGAAATGGTCATTCTGCCGCTTGACCCGTGTTGTTTTGTTGCCCTATAGTGGGGCGCAGTGGGGCAAAGTGGCAAAAAGTGTCGTTTGCTCCCAAGATTCAGTGCGGCGCGATCATCTCTCCGGGTGATCAGTCTGCTTCCCCCGGTGCGGGATTTTTGGCGGTAAACATGTTCGGCGGCGTAGCCATCCTCAATCTCGACAGCAAAGGGCGTCTGGCCATTCCGGCCAAGCATCGTGACGCGCTGGCCGGGAGCTGCGCGGGTCGCCTCACCGTCACCGTTGATCCCAGCCAGTGCCTGCTGGTTTATCCGCAACCGGCCTGGGAGCCAGTGCAGGAAAAGCTCAACAACCTGCCAGCCTTCAATCCACAGGCGCGCGCCTTGCAGCGCTTGATCCTCGGTCACGCCGAAGAGCTGGAAATGGACGGCTCGGGCCGCATCCTGCT
>NZ_JAYRLZ010000355.1:0-3756 GCF_041904975.1 Chitinimonas sp.
TCGCTGCGGGCGATATGGGAATTGACCATGCGGTCCGCTTCCATCTTCAGCGCCCAGTCGAGGTTGTCGTCGCTGGAGGTGAAGGTCTCGAAATAATTGGTGCGATCGAGGTCGGTCGTGCCATTCCAGCGCATACCGCGCTTGCCGAACTCCTGCACGATGGTCTTGCCCGGCAGCGAGGGCGTGCCCTTGAATACCAGGTGTTCGAGCAAATGGGCCATGCCGGTTTCGCCATACTTTTCCATGCGGCTGCCGACCTGGTAGGTGACATTCACCGTGGTGGTGGGCTTGGAGGCATCCGGTGCCAGCAATACGCGCAAGCCATTGGGCAGGCGGTATTCGCTGATGCCTTCGACTGTGGTGATTTTTTGCGGGCCGCTCGGGATGGCGGTCTTGGCGACTTGTGCCGGGGCCGGCGTGGCCGGTTCGGCAGCATGGGTGGCGGCGGCAAAACTGATCGCCAGCGCAAGGGCCAGGCGGGAAAGCGGGAAGTGCATGGAGTCTCCTGAGTAGTGGGCTGAGCCCTTGTAAAGATGTAGGTACTACGGGATGTCCGGCCCCAGCCGCTTTGCGCGGGCAGGGCAGGAAAATGCGAGATCGGCTCAGACCGGGTCGGGCGCCGTGCGTTCCGCCATGCCGCGCAAGTTGCTGCCGGTGGCGCGGCAGATGCGCCATTCGGGCAGCACCGTGGCATTGAGCGCCCGATAAAACGCCAATGCTGGCGTGTTCCAGTCCAGTACCGCCCATTCGAAGCGGCCACAGTCGCGTGCCACCGCTCGGGCCGCCACTTCGCGGAACATGGCTTCGCCTATGCCGTTGCGCCGGTATTCGGGCAGCACGAACAGGTCTTCCAGGTACAGGCCGGGTTTGGCGAGAAAACTCGAGTAATTGTGGAAATACACGGCAAAGCCTACCGCGTGCAGCGCGCCGTTGCGCTCGACCTCGGCGACCAGCGCTTCGATATAGGGCCGCGCGCCGAACAGGTGCTCATGCAGGCTTTCAGCGCTGCCTACGCACTGATGGCTGAGTTTTTCATAGGCAGCCAATTCGCGCACCAGTGCGTAAATGGCCGGTGCGTCGCCGGGGCGGGCATCGCGGACGGTAAAGGCGGTTTTCATATGCGATCCCGGATCAGGGCGCTGCGCAGGGCGTCCGGCAGCGGCTGCGAACGTCCACTGGCATAGTCGCACCACACCACCACCGCCTCGGCTTCGGCGGCGGTCTGCTCGGGATTGTCCTGGCGTGATATGCGGTGGCTGAGGGTAAAGCTGCTATTGCCGATACGGCTGACATGGGTTTCCACCCGGATATCGCCGGGGTAGACCAAGGGCGTGCGGAACTGGCAGCTGGTTGCTGCCAGGATGGCACCGCAGCCTGCATCCGGTCGCACTCCCCAGCCATGCGCCTCCAGCCAGCGCACCCGCGCTTCTTCCAGAAAACGGAAATACATGGCGTTGTTGAGATGGCCGAGTGCATCCATATCACCCCAGCGCATCGGAAAGGTATCGACAGAAAGCAGGCTGGTTGTCATGGCGGCAAGGTGCGGGTTCGATCAGCTGCTAGATTATCCTTCCTGCGCCATGAATCAAAGCCGGCTGACACCATGGCGACTGCGGCGCGGCTAAAATCGGCGCCATCTGTCACCAGGAAGCCTTCCATGTCGCAAGCCCTCGCCCAGTCTGCCATTTGCGCCAGCAGCCATCTGCACGCACTGTTTCTGTCGTTTGACCTGTTGCCCGGCACTGCGCCGGCCAGCGCACGCCAGTCGATCGCCCGATTGGCGATGCAGCTGGCCGATTGGGAGCGCCAGCATGATGCCGAGCGCTGCTGCTGGGCGATTGCGATCGGCTGCGAGCAGTGGGGGGCGCTGCTGGATCGTGTTGCGCCGCGCGAGCTGGCGCCATTCCCGCAGTTTGCCGATGCGATTCATCCGCTGCCGTCGACCCCACATGCGGTATTCGTCCATCTGCGCAGCGAGCGCCATGATCTGTGCTTTGCCGCCGGTGAGCTGGCACGCATTGGCTTGGCAGAAGCGTTTTCGCTAAGCGAAGCGATACCGGGCTTCCGCTATCTGGATGCGCGCGATCTGACCGGCTTTGTCGATGGCACGGAAAACCCGGTGCTGGAAGAGCGGCCGGCCGTGGCGCTGATCGATGATGAGGCGGGTTTTATCGGCGGCAGTTATCTGCATGTGCAGCGCTTTGTGCATGACCTGCCGAAATGGCAGGCGCTGCCGGTGACAACGCAGGAGCAGGTGATCGGCCGCAGCAAGCTGGACGATATCGAGATGGACGACGCCGTCAAACCGGCCAGCGCCCATATTGCGCGGGTGGTGATCGAAGAAGACGGGCAGGAGCTGGAAATCGTCCGGCAATCCATGCCCTATGGCACGGTGGGCGGCGAGCAGGGGCTGATGTTTATCAGCTACTGCAAGACGCCGGCCATCTTCACCCGCATGCTGGCCAATATGGTGACCGCCCGAGATGGCCACAGCGACAATCTGTTGCGCTTTACCCGCGCAGTGTCGGGCGCTGCCTACTTTGTACCGCCCCTGCCGCTCTTGCTGGCGCTGGCGGACTGAGGCGGCTGGCCTTGCCCGGCGGTGGTGCGGGCGCTGATTGTGCTGCGATGCGGCACAGTCTCGTCCAAATCGGCCAGCTCCAGTACAATCGGCGGGTTTGCCATTTTGAGCTAGTAACATGCCTATCCTGATTTGCGGTTCTGTCGCCTACGACACCATCATGGTCTTCCCCGACCGCTTCAAGCACCACATCCTGCCGGACAAGGTGCATATGCTGTCGGTGTCCTTCCTGGTGCCGCAGATGCGCCGCGAATACGGTGGCTGTGCCGGCAATATCGCCTACAGCCTGCTGATGCTGGGTGGCGATCCGCTGCCCATGGCTACCGTGGGCCAGGATTTTGCCCCCTATGCCGAGCGCCTCGGCAAGCTGGGCATCCGTCAGGAATGCATCCGCCTGTTGCCCGAGCACTACACGCCGCAGTGCTTTATCACCACTGATCTGGACGACAACCAGATCACCGCCTTCCACCCCGGTGCGATGAGCGAGTCGCACAATAATCGCTTCGACCACGTCGACGGTATCAGCCTGGCGCTGATCGGCCCGGATGGCCGCGAAGGCATGCTGGCACGGGTGCGTGAATGCCGCGCTGCCGGTATCCCCTTTGTATTCGACCCCGGTCAGGCCATGCCGCTGTTCAATGCCGAAGAGCTGCTCGACTGCATGCTGCATGCCGACTATGTGACGCTGAACGACTACGAAGCGGCGCTGACCGAAGAGAAGACCGGCAAGACCATGACCGAGCTGGCGGCGCATGTGAAGGCGCTGATCGTTACCCGTGGCGGCGATGGCTCGACCATCTATGCCCAGGGTCGCGAAATCGTCATTCCGCCGGCCAAGGCGGCTGCGGTAGTCGACCCGACCGGCTGCGGTGACGCCTACCGTGCCGGCCTGCTGTATGGCATCGAGCAGGGCTGGGATTGGGAAATCACCGGCCGCCTCGCTTCCTTGCTGGGCGCCTTGAAGATCGCCCAGCACGGCCCGCAAAACCACCAGTTCACCCGCGACAGCCTGAAATTGGCGTATCGCGAGGCGTTTGGCGGCGAGCTGCCGCTGTAATCTGCGCGACTCACGGCGGCCACTAGGCCGCCGTTTTCGTTTACAAGCCGGCGCGCAAGTCCACCAGCACCGCTTCGGTTTCCGGCCGCACCCCGCGCCACAGAAAGAACGCCTCCGC
>NZ_JAYRLZ010000356.1:0-3751 GCF_041904975.1 Chitinimonas sp.
GTCTGGCGCCGTCATCGGCATTATCGACGCCGAAGACAGCCGGCCCGGCTACTTTCAGGGCGAGGTACTGGCGCGGCTGGTGGCGCTATGCCTCGTGGCAGCGCAGGGCTTGCCATGAGGCTGCCGGCCACCGACCCGGTACCGGATCACTACCTTGGCCTGTGGCGCCGCACCCGGCTACGCAGTGCGGGGCGGATCGATACCAGCACGCAGGTATTCTGGCTGCAAAGCAGGCAGTGGCATGTTGACCTGCGCATTCCGGCCGATCGGCCCGACTTTGCCGGCGTCAGCCGCCTGGCCGATTGCAATGCTGCGCAGCTGCACTGGCTGCTGGGACAAAGCGGCTTTGCCGGCCTCACCCGGGTGGAGGGCGAAGTGTGCGAATGGCTGCGCCAGCTCGACTATCGGCCCAGCGGCGAGCGCGATATTGCCCGCATGGTGTTCCATGGCGATGCGGTCGAAGAATTCGGCCTGGAGGCTGACTACGACGAGTGGTGGGAACGTGAGCCGCAGGGCGGGGGTGAGGTGGACTGCCAAGTCGTGCAGCAGGATGGCCGACTGGCGTCGGTGACGGCACGGGCTGGCCAGTGGCTGATGCATTGCCGGCCGCGTGCCATGCCGATTGCTGCGGAACAGGCGGCCTGGGCCAGTGTGCAGGCGGGCGGGGCGAGTATCGACAGCCTGCGCGCGCTGGCTGATTTCGAGCTATCGCTGGCGGAGGCCGACAGCGGCCTGATCCGCTTGTCGACCTTGCCATGGCGCGAAGGGCAGCGGCTGGGTTGAGTCGATGCTGGCCTCGCGCTGTGCTGCCTTGCCGCATTGCGGGCCTGCAAGCAGATCAGGGCATGGCGCTCTGGCTATCAACAAACGTGTTCTGGAGTAGCGATGCCCAATACCCGAAAACCCAACGCTGTTCGCCTGGAGTTCACCCGGGAATCCTTGGTCCAGACCAATCTGTCCGGTGCGGCATTCACCGGTGACTGGCTTTGGGTAGCCGGTGACGAAGCATGCGGACTCGATCGCCTGCGCCGCCTCGACCCGGTAGGCGAGGAAGCATTGCGGTTTGGCGAGGCGCGCGACTTCCCGCTGGCCGGCTTGCTCGATCTGCCTGGTGCCGATGACGAGGAAGCTGATCTGGAAGGGATGGCGGTAGCCGATGGCTATCTGTGGGTGGTTGGCTCGCATGGCTTGAAGCGCAAGAATGCCAAGCCCGAGCGCAGTCATGCCGAGAACGCCAAGCGCTTGGCCAAGCTGGCACTCGATGGCAATCGTCGCCTGCTGGCCTGCCTGCCGATTGAACACAATGCCGTTGGCGAGCCCTGTGTGGTGCGTGAGGCACGCGATGGTCGGCGTGCCATGCGTCTTGATGGCGATGCACAGGAAAACCAGCTGAGCCGCGCGCTTGCCGATGACCCGCACTTCGGGCCATTCCTGTCGATTCCCGGCAAGGACAATGGATTCGATATCGAGGGCCTGGCCGTGGACGGCAGCCGCCTGCTGCTTGGCTTGCGCGGCCCGGTACTACGCGGATGGGCCGCCCTGCTCGAAATCGAGATCGAGGTGCGCGGCGAGCGACAGGTTCTTGCGACACAGGAGGGCGGCACCAGCCTGCGCAAACACTTTCTGCAACTCGACGGTCTGGGCGTGCGTGATTTGCATTTTTCCGGCGATGATCTTTACATCCTGGCCGGGCCAACCATGGCGCTCAATGGCGATATCCGCGTGTTCAAGTGGCCAAAGGCCCGCCAGATCATTGCCGCCAATCGCGAACCGGCGCGCTTCGAGACGTGCTTGTACGAAGCAATGTCGCTGCCGCATGGGCGGGGCTGCAATCGTGCCGAGGCGATCTGCGCGCTGCCGCCAGCACTCAGCGCGGGCAAGCCGGGCTGGCTGGTGCTGTACGATGCGCCGGGGCCTGATCGGCGCGACGGTGCCCTTGCGGTGTTTGGCGATCTGCTGCTGCATGACTGACGCCCGACACACCAAGGCGGCAGAGGCCGGGGCCATCGCGCATTCCGAGGCTGGCGCACTGCTGTTCGTGGTCAATGCCGCTGCCGGGGCGCATGACATCAAGGCCAAGCGCGCGGTGATCGAAGCGGCGCTGGCGGCGCATGGCAGGCAGGGCGAGCTGCTGATGTGTGGCCCGGCTGATCTGCCAAGGGTGGCTGCCGAGGCAGCAGCGGCGGCAGCTGCAAGGCAGGGCGCCGTGATTGCGGTAGGGGGCGACGGCAGCCTCAACACGGTGGCACAGGCTGCCCATGCGGCCGGTTGCGCCATGGGCGTGATTCCCTACGGTACCTTCAATTACTTTGCGCGTAGCCATGGCATACCCACCGAGCCGGCCATGGCCGCACGCTACTTGCTGGATGCCCGCCCCACACCGGTACAGGTGGCGGCGATCAATGAGCAGATCTTCCTGGTCAATGCCAGCCTGGGGGTCTACCCGGAGCTATTGCGCGATCGCGAGGCCTACAAAGCCCGCTTCGGCCGCAGCCGCTGGGTGGCCTTTGTTGCTGCCTGTGCAACCTTGCTGCGCGCCCAGCGGCGGCTGCGCCTGCAGATCGACACCGGCTCTGCCGTACGCAATGTTTCCACCTTGACCTTGTTTGTCGGCAATAACCGCTTGCAGCTCGCGCAAGTGGGCGCCGAGCCGGAAGATACCGTCCCGGGTACGCCCGGTGACGGCAGTCTGGCAGCGCTGATGTTGCGACCGATTGGATCCTGGGCCATGGTCAAACTGCTCGTGCATGGCGCCATGGGGCGGCTGGGGGAAGCCGCCGGGGTAGATCGCTTCGAATTCCTGCAGATGCGGGTGAAGCCGGCGCTAGCGCCGGGCCGCAGGCATATCCGGGTGGCATTTGATGGCGAAGTGGCGCGCATGCGTACACCGATCACCATCCGTGTGCACGAACGACCGCTGTACTTGCTGAAGGCGAGCGGGCCGGATGCGCTTGCCGCTTCGCCGGCCGCCGCCATTGGGGCGGTATGAGCACGCTGCTGCATCTATCCGACACCCATTTCGGCACCGAGCGGCCCGAGGTGGTCGAGGCACTGGTCGCACTGGCCGGGCAGATCAAACCGGAGCTGGTGGTGCTAGCGGGCGACATCACCCAACGTGCCCGGCCCGCCCAGTTTGCTGCGGCAAAAGCCCTGGTCGAGCGACTCGCGGCGCCGGTGCTGGCGATACCCGGCAACCACGACATCGGTTTGTTCGATCTGTGGGCGCGGCTGGTTTGCCCCTATGCCCGCTATAGCCGGGCGTTTGGCGCCGAGCTTGAGCCGGTGCATGCCTCGCCGGAGCTTTTGGTGATCGGCGTCAATACCACGCGTGCCTGGCGCCACAAGCATGGCGAAGTCTCTGCTGCGCAGGTCGAGCGGGTTGCCGGTTTGCTGGCCGCTGCCACCGCGCAACAATCGCGCGTGGTGGTCGTGCATCAGCCGGCCGTTGTTACTGCAAAGGCAGACCAGGCCGACCGCTTGCGCGGCAGCGACGCCGCCTTGCCCATCTGGGCGGCTGCCGGCGCCGATTTGGTGCTGGGCGGGCATATCCACCTGCCCTATGTGCTGGCCTTGCCTGGTTTGCCACGCAGCATGTGGGTGGTGCAGGCCGGCACCGCCACCTCGGCGCGCACGCGAGCCGGTGTGCCAAACTCGGTGAATATCGTGCGCTGGGAGCCGGCCGGTTCCGCGCAGCGCTGTTGCATCGAGCAGTGGGATTTTTCCCGACAGGAACAGCGCTTTGCCCTCGCCA
>NZ_JAYRLZ010000357.1:0-3744 GCF_041904975.1 Chitinimonas sp.
TGGCTGGCCCGCCATGGTGCTGGTCAATTGGTCCTGCTCAGCCGGCGCGGTGCGTCGACACCTGGCCGTGACGAGGCTGTTGCCAGCTTACGTGCCCTTGGCGCCCAGGTACTCGTGCTTGCCTGTGACGTGGCAGATCGGGCTTCTCTGGCAGAAGCCCTTGGGCATCCGGATATCCTGCCGCTGAAGGGGGTATTCCATGCCGCCATGGTGATCGACGATGCGCTGATGGCCAACCTCGATCCCGAACGTATGGACCGCGTGCTGCTCCCCAAAATCAAGGGGGCGTGGGACCTTCATGAACTCACCCACAAGCTGCCGCTTGATCACTTCATGCTCTATTCGTCAGTAACCACCTTCATCGGCAACCCGGGGCAGGCCAATTACGTCGCCGGCAACGCCTGGCTGGAAGGGCTGGCTGTGCTGCGTCGGGCGGAAGGACTGCCGGTGACCTGCATCGGCTGGGGGCCGATCGGCGACGCCGGTTATCTGACCCGCAACCAGGCAGTCAAGGACAGCCTGGCCAGTCGCCTTGGTGCCGAGCCGCTGAGTGCCGAGGGAGCCTTGCGCATGCTCGGGCTGGCTTTGGCTGCGCCCCAGTCCAATGTGGCGATCGCCGATTTCCAGTTTTCTGCACTAGCCCGCCTTTTGCCGTCGGCCCAGGGGCCACGTTTCAACAGCCTGCGCCGGCATGGTGCCGATGCGTCGGCTGGAGCCGAGAGCCTGGATGACTTCAAGACAATGATCGAGGGCAAATCGGCCAGTGAGGTGCAGACGCTGGTTGCCCAACTGGTAACCCAGGAGGTGGCGCAGATTCTCGCCGTGAGCGCGGAGCGTATCGACCCGGCCCGCTCGCTGCATGATTTGGGCCTGGATTCGCTGATGGGTGTCGAACTGGCCCTCAGCCTGGAAAAACGCTTCGGCATCCAGGTGCCGGCCATGCTGCTGAACGAAGGCCCAACGGTTGAACGGGTGACGGCACGCATTATGGAGCGCCGGGCTACGACGGATGGCGCAGACGATGACGCCAACAACCTGGCTGCTATCGCCCACGGCATGGCCGCCCAGCACGGAGAAGCGGTGTCGCAAGAAATTATCGATGCGGCCCTGGCCGATATCCAGAAGAAGCAGACAAGCGCATGAGCAAGCAAAACTTCGGCCTCGTCGGTAACGCCAAGGAGCAACTCGTCAAGCGCTTCCTGGCCCGGCGCAACAGTCAGCCTGAGGGAGCGGGTGCGATCCCACGGTCGTCGCCGAATTTCGCCCAAATACCGGAAAAGTTCTGCCGTTTCGACCAATTCCCCGGCTATGAGAAGGTCGCTATTCCACAAGCGGCAGCCCGCAAACTCGGCATCGAGAATCCGTATTTTAGGATGCACGATGGTGTGGCCGATGCCACCACCATCATTGGTGGAAAGCCCTACATCAACTTCTCCAGCTACAACTACCTGGGTTTGTCAGGCGACCCGCGGGTCAACCAGGCGGCGAAAGAGGCAATCGACCGTTATGGCACATCGGCCTCGGCCAGCCGTCTGGTGGCAGGCGAGCGCCCGATCCAGCGTGAACTCGAAGAAGCGATTGCCGGCCTTTACGAAGTCGACGACTGCATCGTCTTCGTCAGCGGCCATGCCACCAACGTCACCACCATTGCAACGCTATTCGGCCCCAAGGATCTGATCGTCCACGACAGTCTGATTCATAACAGCGTTTTCGAAGGCATCAGGCTCTCCGGTGCCACGCGTCGTGCCTTCAACCACAACGACCCGGAATCGCTGGAGCGTGTCCTGACCGAACTACGTGGCAATTTCGAACGCACGCTGATCGTTGTCGAAGGCCTTTACAGCATGGATGGCGACATCCCGGATCTGCCGCGCTTCATCGACATCAAGCAGCGCTACAAGGCCTTCCTGATGGTGGATGAAGCACATTCGCTGGGTGTGCTGGGCAACACCGGTCGCGGCATCCGCGAGCACTACGGCGTGGCTGCTAATGCTGTCGATATCTGGATGGGAACCTTGAGCAAGGCTTTTGCCGGCTGCGGAGGCTACATTGCTGGGGAAAGGGCCCTCGTTGAGCACCTCAAATACGCCGCGTCAGGTTTTGTCTACAGTGTCGGCATCGCGCCGGCCATGGCCGCTGCCTCACTCGAAGCCATCTGCATCATGCTCGCCGAGCCGGAACGCGTCGCCGGCCTGCGCGAACGGGCCGGTTATTTTCTCAAACAAGCGCGCAAGCTGGGTGTCGATACCGGCCACTCGAAGGGCTACGCCGTCATCCCGGCCATCATCGGCAGTTCGCTGAAAGCGACCAAGCTCTCGCAACAGCTGTTTGAGCAGGGCATCAATGTTCAACCCATCATTCACCCGGCGGTAGAGGAACGTGCAGCACGTCTGCGTTTCTTCATGAGCCTTACCCATACGCAAGCGCAGATCGACATGGCTTTGTCATCGCTACGGGCCAAGATTTAATGTTTTTGAGTATGCCAATTCCGAATTTCTTTCATTCATCAAGTAACAGACAATGTCTCTAATTCCAGTGATCCTTTGTGGCGGTGCGGGTTCCCGCCTCTGGCCCGTTTCTCGCGAATCGCACCCCAAGCCTTTCATTCGCCTGGCGGACGGCCAAAGCCTGCTGCAAAAAGCCTTTCTGCGCGGTGCTCAACTGGCCGGCGTCTCTCAGGTGCTCACCGTGACCAACCGCGAATTTTTCTTCAAGACCGAAGACGAATTCCGCGAAGTCAACGCCGGCCGCCTGCCGACCTCCTTCCTTCTCGAACCCTTCGGCCGCAACACGGCCGCCGCGGTGGCCGCTGCCGCTTTGCTGGTCGCCGAAAAGGAGCCGGAAGCCACCTTGCTCGTCCTTGCCGCCGATCACTTGATCGCCGACCAGGCCGCCTTCGCAGCAGCCGTTGAAAGCGCCACCGCCTTGGCCAGCGAAGGCAATCTGGTCACCTTCGGCATTCAGCCCGACGCGCCGGAAACCGGCTACGGCTATATCGAAGCCGATGGCCACCGGGTCAAGCGCTTTGTCGAGAAGCCGAACGCCCAGACCGCCGCCGAATACGTCGCCTCTGGCCGTTTCTATTGGAACTCCGGGATGTTCTGCTTCAAGGTCAGCACCATGGTTGAGGAAATGCAGCAGCATTGCCCGGCCATCCTCGAAGCCGTGCGTGCCTGCCTCGCCCAGTCCCGCCGTGCGGAAGGCAAGGGCTTCACACACAGCGAACTCGATGCCCAAACTTTCGGCGAGGTGCCAGAAGACTCCATCGACTATGCCGTCATGGAAAAATCCAGTCGTGTCGCTGTCGTGCCGTGTAACCTCGGCTGGAGCGACATCGGCTCCTGGTCTGCGCTGGGTGACCTGACGGCCGCCGACGGCAACGGCAACCGCGTCGATGGTGAGGCCCTGCTGCACAACGTCACCAACTGCTCGATTCGCAGCGATGAGCGCCTGGTCGGCGTCGTCGGCGTCAGCGATCTGATCATCGTCGATACGCCAGATGCTCTACTTGTCGCCAACAAGGCATGCTCGCAGGACGTCAAGCACGTTTATGCTGAGTTGAAAGCGCGCGGTCATGAAACCTACAAGCTGCACCGCACCGTGCACCGCCCTTGGGGCACCTACACGGTGCTGGAAGAGGGGAGCCGTTACAAGATCAAGCGCATCGAGGTCAAGCCGGGGGCCAGTCTCAGCCTGCAGATGCACCACCATCGCAGCGAACACTGGATCGTGGTCAGCGGCATG
>NZ_JAYRLZ010000041.1:0-21631 GCF_041904975.1 Chitinimonas sp.
CAGGCGATGTGCACATGCACGATGCCTCGCGCCAGGCGCTGCAAGACGTGCTTACCGCCATCCGCCTGCATAAACCGGTAAGCCAGTGCGGCATGTCGTTGCATCCCAATGACGAACGTTATCTCCGGCCGCTCGACTGTCTGGCGCTGCGCTACCCGCAAGCCTTGCTGGACGAAACCACTGCCATTGCCGATCGCTGCACCTTCGATCTTGGCAGCTTGCGCTATGAGTACGCCGATGAACTGGTGCCCCCGGGCATAAGCCGCTCGCAGCACCTGGCTGCACTGACCAGACAAGGCCTTGCCCGCCGCTACCCGGAAGGCATACCCGACACGGTGCTTACCCAGGTCGCACGGGAATTGCAGCTGATTGCCGACCTCAACTACGAACCCTTCTTCCTGACCGTCGAAGATATTGTCCGCTTCGCACGTGGCCGCGGCATCCTCTGCCAGGGCCGTGGCTCGGCCGCCAACTCTGCCGTCTGCTATGCGCTCGGCATCACCGAGGTGGATCCTGCGCGCGGCACACTGCTGTTCGAGCGCTTCATCAGCCGCGAGCGCAACGAGCCGCCCGACATCGATGTCGACTTCGAGCACGAGCGGCGCGAGGAGGTGATCCAGTACATCTACCGCCGGTATACGCGCGATCGGGCAGCGCTGGCTGCAACCGTCATCACCTACCGCCCGAAAAGCGCCGTGCGCGATGTGGGACGCGCACTGGGGCTGGGCGAGGAGGAAATCACCCGCCTGACCAAGACGCTCTCCTGGTGGGACAAGAAAGCCGATCTGCCGGCACGCTTGGCGGAAGCAGGCTTCGACCCGGCATCGCGCACCATCCGCCTGCTCATGCGCTTGGTCGAGCTGATCCTGCGCTTCCCGCGCCACCTATCGCAGCATGTCGGCGGCTTCATCATCTCGGCCGGCCCCCTCGCCAGACTGGTGCCGATCGAGAATGCGGCCATGCCCGAGCGCACCATCATCCAGTGGGACAAAGATGATCTTGAAGCAATGGGTCTGCTCAAGGTCGATGTGCTTGCACTGGGCATGCTGTCGGCGATCCGCAAAGCGATCCAGCTGGTAGCCGCCATCCGGCAGCAGCCCTTCACGTTTCAGGACATCCCGCCTGAAGACCCGGAGACCTACGACATGATCTGCAAAGCAGATACTGTCGGCGTATTCCAGATCGAAAGTCGTGCCCAGATGTCGATGCTGCCACGGCTCCAACCCCGTTGTTACTATGACCTGGTGATCGAGATAGCCCTGATCCGGCCCGGGCCCATTGTCGGCGACATGGTCCATCCCTATCTGCGGCGGCGGCGTGGCGAGGAACCGATCGAAGATCTGGGGCCGGAAGTGAACAAGGTGCTCGCCCGAACCCTCGGCGTGCCGATCTTCCAGGAACAGGTCATGGCACTGGCCGTGGTGGCGGCCGGCTTCACGCCGGGTGAGGCCGATGAGCTGCGGCGCGCCATGGCCAGCTGGCGCGCCTCCGGCAAAATGGAACAATATCGGGCCAAGCTTTACGCCGGCTTGATGGAAAACCACTACCCGGAATCCTTCGCGCAGCGCATCCTCAAGCAGATCGAAGGCTTCGCCGAATACGGCTTCCCGGAATCACATTCCGCCAGTTTCGCCATCCTGGTCTATGCCAGCAGCTGGTTGAAACGGCACTACCCGGCCGCATTCACCTGCGCGCTGATCAACAGCCAGCCGATGGGCTTCTACTCGCCTTCGCAACTGGTACAGGATGCGCTACGACATGGCGTCGAGATCCGGCCCATCGATATTCAGTACAGCGAATGGGATTGCACATTGGAGCCGCCCGACGCTCCGGCCCATGCCATCCGGCTGGGCTTGCGCCTGGTGTCGGGGCTAAGCGAGGCGGTCGGCCGCCGCATCGCCGCGCACCGGCCCGCAGGTGGTTACGCCAATCTGGATGACTTGCAGCGGCGAGCCGGGCTCAATTCACATTCGCTGCGGCAACTTGCCGCCGCCGATGCAACTGCGTCGCTGGCAGGTCATCGACGCAAGGCCCTGTGGGACGCCACAGGCATCAATCTGTATGACGACCTGACCCGCGAACCGGACGATAGCGACCCGGTCGAGCTGCCGCCCCCCTCGCTCGGCGCCGATATCGTCAGCGACTACGCCAGCACCGGCCTCACACTACGCCCTCATCCTCTCAGCCTTATCCGCGCTGAACTGCGCAAAGCGCAACTGCTCAACGCAGCCGAAATCCAGCTGTGCCAGCACGGGCAGCCCGCCCGCACCTGTGGAATCGTGGTGTGCCGACAGCGGCCGAGCACCGCCGCAGGCGTCACCTTCGTAACGCTGGAGGATGAAACAGGCAACACCAATGTGATTGTCTGGCGCAATCTCGCCGAAAAGCAGCGCAAAGAGCTGCTCGGTGCCAAGCTGCTCGCCGTTTATGGCGTCATTCAGCGCGATGGCGACGTCGTGCATCTACTGGCCATCAGGCTGGCAGACAAGAGCGAACATCTTGGCAAGCTCGACATCGAGAGCCGGAACTTCCGGTGAGCCTGATGGTGAACAACCATGCTGTGGCTCGCACTTCATTTCCCGCATCTTCCATTCGAGGCACTCTCGCTGCCGGCGGCACCCGATGCAGAACCATGGGCGGTCATCGAGGCCACTGGCCGCATTGAGCGCATCATCGCCTGCAATAGCGTCGCCCTTGGCGCAGGCATACAGCCGGGACAGCGATGCATGACTGCCCGGGCGATAGCCAGCACCTTGCGCATTGCGCCCAGGGCACCTGGGCAGGAGCAGGCACTGCTACAAACACTGGCCACCTGGGCGGGGCAATTCACTCCGACGGTAGCACTCGACCCGCCCTGCGGCCTGCTACTGGAAATAGGCGGATGTATCCAGTATTTCGGCGGGCTCGACCGCATCCGGTGCTTGGTGACGGAAGGGCTACAGGCACTCGGCATACAGGCCAGCCATGGTGTAGCGCCAACGCCCCTGGCGGCAAGCTGGCTTGCCCACGCCGGGGTCAGCAAACCGCTGCGCGATGAAGCCTTGCTGCCACGGCAGCTGGGCAAGCTCCGGCTTTGCCGCCTGCCTTGGCCAGCCGAGCAACGCGAGGCGCTCGAAAAGCTCGGCCTGCATACCCTGCAACAAGTATTGGATTTGCCACGGCCAGGTCTGGGCAAGCGCTTCGGCAACGATTTCCTGCTGATGCTCGACCGAGCACTCGGACGCTTGCCCGACCCACGCAAGGTGTTCGAGCCACCCGATAGATTCGAGCGACATATGGAGCTCAACTGGGCAAGCGACAGCATCGAGGCACTGGGGTTTATTGCCAAGCGCCTGCTGGGCGAACTGGCTGCCTTTCTGCTCGGACATGGCATGGGCGTGTTGCAGGTCGTGTTCGTGCTGCGCCATGCAGCCCAGGAAGAGACGCGGCTTGAGGTGGGTTTCGGTCAGCCGTCACGCTCATCCCGGACGATGCTGGCAGTAACGCGCGAGCGCATGAACCGCTTGGTACTACCGGCTCCGGTGGCGCATATGAGCCTGATTGCCGACACCTTGCTTGAGCTCGACGGCACGACGACTGATCTATTCGGCTCGGCCGATCAAAACGCCGACTTCGAATTGCTCATGGCAAAACTGCGCGCCCGCTTGGGCGACGAGGCGGTAGCGCATCTGCAGAGCATGCCGGAGCATCGGCCGGAACTCGCCTGGCGCAAGACCGGCCGACCGGAGCCGTCACAGGTGCTACCTGTGGGCGAGCGACCTGGCTGGCTGCTGGATTTACCCAAAGCACTGGAGATGCGTGCAGGCAAGCTTTGGTACCAGGAACCACTACAGCTGAAAGAAGGGCCCGAGCGGATCGTGGCAGGCTGGTTCGATGGCAAGCAAGCATCGCGCGACTACTACCAGGCGGAAGGGCGATCCGGGCGTCGCTATTGGGTATTCCTGCGGCGTAACGAAGGCATCTGGTATCTGCATGGGCTGTTTGCCTAGGGAAGCGCAGCCCCCCTTACGAACCGGACTCGCAGCAGAAACGCCCCGGTCGGACAAAACCTGGCCCGGTGGTGAACCTTTCCGGACAGCCCGGAAATTGCAGCATATGCGGCAGGCCGCAGCCGCGAGGCGATAGCGTTATCCGGAGCCTCGTTGACAAAACAGCAACACCCCGGAGCACCTCACCACGTCCAATAGCGCGGGTTGCATAGCAACTGAGCGTAGAAAAGCACAAAGGCCTGCTGCGATAACGCAACAGACCTTTGATTTTATTGGTGGGGCGTCACAGATTCGAACTGTGGACCTACGGATTAAGAGTGCTCTGCCAATTCTAAGAATTGCGCGGCTTGCAGCCGAATTTCGGGCCGCAATCGCCGTTTGCATACCCCTCTAAAAGCCTTGCATTTGCTGGGTCCTATTTGCGATTGCGGACCAACAAACCAATAAGAAGGCGGCCGCGCTTGCGGCCTGGCTACGTTTCCCCGCACCCCTTCAATAAGATATTGGCGCGCCCAAAACCCCGTCAGCAGAGATGCGGGCCCGACAAGCTGGAATGCGCCCGACTTACCCATCAAGCAAGCGCTCGCTTTGTTGCGTAGGCCTGGTGCGGCTCCCACAAGTCGGCGGCCGGGAAGCTGTGGGAAGCCGGCGGGAAAACCGGCTGAAGGCCAGCGAAATCAGTAGGTTTTGACTATTGCCCCAGCAAGCAGCGCGTGAAACATGTGTAATTTTGCGTGATTTTCGCATAAGTCTTTGATTTTTACGGGGTTTGCTCTCACGGATTTGCGCAAAAATCCCACGGCTTTGCCTCGAAAATACACATTTAGATTTCCGGGCAGATCGGGCTGGCCTCTCCTTATATTCTTCTTTCTTCTTATTTTTCAAAGAGAAAGAGAGAGATATAAAAGAGGAATGTAATCACACAAAATTGGTCATTATTTCCACGAAACAAGCGTTTGACCGATAAATAAACAAAATTGTATTTGGTGTGAAGATGTGTGATTCTGTGAGTGCTGATTCCTGTAAAATCAATGCTTTACAGGTAGGCATGTCCAATCACACACCCACGGATTCAAATACGTGTCCCCGCCGGATATTTTCGATGCCTTGGTAGAGAAGTTCCTCGAACACAAGCGGCACACCGATGGCCGCCAGCCGCGCACGATTGCTGCTTATCGTGATGTGCTGGCGCGCTTCAAGGTATTCATGGCTGGCAGAGATCCGCGCACCGCGCAGGAAGATGAGCTGCTGCTGTTCACCGGCCTGCATCTGAACAAGCAATTCGGGCTGCATGCTCGCAGCCGCATTCCATACGTGGCCTGCATTCGCGGGTTCTATTCCTGGCTGCAGCAGCGTGGCCAGTGCGAGGTCAACCTAGCGGCTCGCATAGAGTACCCAGCAGCAGGCAAGCCGCTGCCCGATGTGATGAGCATGGCCAGCGCTGAGAAGCTGATGGCCGCACCGGACTTCAGCCGCTTCGAGGGTGTGCGCGACGCCGCCATGATGGCCCTGCTGATCGGCTGCGGCCTGCGGGTTAGCGGTCTGGTCGGCCTGAATCGGTCGGCCCTGGTGGAGTATGAGCTGCGGGACCGCTATGCCAGGACAGAGCGCCGGCTGGGGGTGCGCACCCTGGAGAAGGGCAACAAGGAGCGGCTGCTACCGATACCCCGCGAGGCTGAGCTGTTGATTCGGATGTACCTGGAGCACCCGGACCGAGCCGGCATTGATGCGCACTTGAAAGACGGTGATGAGGTGCTGTTCGTCAACACGATCAATCGGCGATGTCCGCCGCATGAATGGGTCGGGGAGAAGCGGCGCCTAACAGCGCGCGGTGTGCAGCGAATCATTGAACGCTACGCGGACAAGGTGGGGGTGCCCAGGCGTGAGGCTCACCCGCATGCGGCCCGGCATCTGTTTGGCACTGAGCTGACTGAAGACGATACGCCGCTGCAGGTTACAGGGGCACTGCTGGGCCATGGCAGTGCAGAGTCCACGAAGATCTATACGCACCTGGCACTGCGCAAGGCTACCTCTGTGGTCGACAAGGCTGGGCCGCTGTCGAAGATCAAAACGCCGGCATCGGCATTGCTGGGCATGATGAAGGAACGATTTACGGTGTAGCCAGCGTTGCTGGCGCATGGTCTGCCATGGGGCGCGGTTGTTTCTTGTTGGTGCGTACAAGTTTAATAGGACGAACCCGGCGGGGGTTGTTGCTCGCTGCCGCTGTGGGCTTTCCATGTGCGCGCACAAGTGGCCCTCAGAACGGGCTAAATCAGCTGCGCTTTCTGAATGGAGTGCGCAGTAGGGCGACGCAGCAGAGCGGGTTACAGGGTGGTGATGGTGATGGATTCACGCAGTTCAGGGGGCGAAATGGACAAGGTCGGGCTAGGGGTGGGGGGTCGGCAGGGCGTGGGGGTCGGTGCTGCCAGGGGAGGCGGGTACCTGGAGAATTGCACCCCGGCCAATTTTTCGCGCAACACCCTGCCGGATCCGCGACTTGAAGAGCTGGCGAGGCTAGGGCTTCAGCGCGAATGGCTGGCGGTGGCTGAGCTGTTGGGCGTGGACGCTTTCTTGGCGGCATGGCGGGTGCTGGATACGCCCGATGCGCCGCGCGATGACAGCGGGACGCTTACCCTGCCACTGCGGCGCTACAGCCAGTGGCTGCGCTGGCAGCGCAATCAGCATATCCGGGCGCTACGGGCTGCAGGCCTGCGGCCGTCTGAGGTCAGAGAAAGGCTGAAGGAGAACTATGGAGAAGAGCTCAGCGCCTCTCAGTTGCGGAGAATCCGCTAAGCAGTCCGACACGCGGCCACCGGCAATTACCGCGCCCTGTTCGGCCATGTATGTGGAATGGACCACTGACGAGACCCAGCGGCTTGATTGCCTGCTTGCCTCTGTCACACCGCCGGATCTCGTTAAATGAACGAGAAGCGCCAACAAAAACAGCCAAAATCGCCCACCTACCCCCCCTGTTAACGGCGCCAAGGCCTTTGCGAGCATGTCAGCATGCCCGCAAAGCGCCATCTTGATCTCTCCCGGCCGGTTGATTCCGTCACCTTTCAGTGTGGCGTTTGCCGGCACACGTTTGATGCCAAGCCGGACAAGATCGAGCCGATAGAGGAACAGACGGCCGCCTGGCACCCCTACCGCTACTTTGCCAGCTGCCCCGGCTGTGGTTATCAGGACGCCAGCCAGCCGGGCTGGCATCGGGCCTTGATGAAGGCCTGGATATCGGCGACCGGGCCGAAGACCGCCGCCGGTAAGGCGGCTGTGGCGGCCAATGTGGCCGGCCACCCTACGCCAGAAGAAGCGCTGCGCACCCGCTTCAACGCCATGAAAACCGGGCTGCACGCCAAAACCGCGACCTATTTCCCGGCCAAGCCGGATGGCTATGCCCATTGCAAGACCTGTGACGTAGACCGCGGCTATTGTGCAGAACAGCCGGCATGCGTGATGCAGACCCGGCTATTCATGACCGTGCATGCCGCCTTCGAGCAGCGCAACCCGAAAATGCTGACCAGCCTGTTCGCCGGCATGCAGGCCGCCACGGTGGCGGTGGTGCAGCAAATGCTGCAGATCATCCTGGCGGATGGGGTGAAGGTCGAAACCCCGCAGTGGTACACCGACAAAGAGGGCGTGCTGCATATCGCCAACTATGTCGACCAGGACGGCCAGCACCGCATCCTGAAGGAAATCAGCGCGCACCCACTGCTGAAGCCCTTGGGCGAATTCCTCACCCGCAACAATATGTCACTGGCCGATTTGGCGATGACGCCGCGCGTGGTTGAAGAGGCCGAGGAAAGCATGGGCCGCCTGAAGCAGGACAGCGCCGCCCAGGAATCGCTGAGCGACTTTGCCAAGCGGCAGGCCGTGGCGGTGGAAAGCTTGCGCGGTCTGATGGAGCAAGCCCGCGCCAACAAGAGCCGCGACCCGATCGTGATCGAGCATATACGCGAGAACGGGGGTGGTTCGTGATCCGGGTATCGCCGGCACAGCGGGCGGTAATTGCCGACCGGGCCGAGGTGGAGATCCTGCGCTTTGGCCGGCCTGACCCGGACACCGGCCTGCGCCAGCATGCCCTGTGGCACAAGCATGTTCATGGCGTCGAACTGGACCCGGCGCAGATCCTGAAAATGCACGAAATGGACATCCACCCGAACACGGTGGATGTGTCCTGCCGGCGTACCGGTAAGACCGTGGTGAAGGAGCTTCACAGCCTGGAGGAACTGGCGTGCAATTCGCACCAGGAAGAGGGCATCGTGGCGCCGCGGCTGCAGCAGTCGCAAATCGGCCTCAAGTATCACCTGGATGCCATCGACCGATCCGACATGCTCAAGGCATTCATCGGCTACAAAAACGGCCGCAAGCAAAAGACCGACACCGCCTATACCTTCGCCAATCACAGCAAAGCCACCGCATTCGGGATCATGTCCCAAATCGACGGCGATGCGATCAGCATTGCCTCCATCGATGAAGTGGACGATTGCCCGCAAGACCGGCTTATGAGCCGCTTTCTGCCCATGCTCGGCTCAGCGCGGCGCCTGGGCGCCGATGCGTCGGTCAAGTTCGAGCCGAAGATTCGCGTTACCGGCGTTTACAAGGGCGCCGATGTGCTGACCAGCCTGATCGCCACCGGCGAATACCATCTATTGCCCACGGTGGACGTGTATCTGGCCTTGGCGCTCGGCTTGGTAAACCAGGACTGGGCCAACAGCATGCGCGCCCAGCAGACCGAACACGAATGGCTGCGCCAGTTCTGCTGCATGAACACCCGCGCGACCAATTTCATCTTCGAGCAGTACATCCAGCTGGCCAAGGCCACCGGAGTGGCTGCCATGCTATCGCCGGCGGGGCCGCTGCCGGGAATGCGCGTCAAGCGGCGCGGGCTGATCTCGATGGGCTATGACCATTCAGGCCACGGCGAAAACGCCCACGCCTCGCGCTCGGCCGTGGTGATCGCCGAGCAGATTGGCAACTACATCACTTTCCCCTATGTGCGCAGCTGGCCACCTGGCACCGATGATCTGGTGGTGATGCGTGATCTGCTGGAACTGTGGCGCTATTTCCGCCCGGATTACGCCATGGGCGACGCTTACGGCGTGGGCGCGCTGACCACCCTGAACGACGATCTGTTCCGGGCCGGCCTGACCGATATCGACCGCCGCACCATCGGCGACGGCCAGAGCACCGCCACCACCTGGGCGCAATGGCCGTTTGCGCCGATACGCTTCGACGGCATGACCAAGCACGCCATGGCCAGCCAGCTACGCGCCGCATTTCACAACAAGCTGGCGGCTATCCCGTCCTACGACGAAGACGCGGCCGAGAACGAAGACTGGCAGCGCTTTGTGCGTCAAGTGGGCAACGTCAAGACCGAGGCGACCCGCGCCGCCTATGCCAGCTACAAGATGGCCGACCCGCGTATCGGTGACGATTTCTTTGATGCCGCATGCGCCGCTGTGTGGGCGCTCAATAACCAGGGCGCCATGCCGGTGCCCACCCTGATCGCCAGCCGAGTGCAAAGCCGTAGCCAGCTGCTGGCCACGCCCGGCATCGGCGCGCTATCGCAAGGAGACAGCCATGCAATTATTTCCCACCTCGTTTCGCAGCTTGGGCAGCAAGGCGCTCAGCATGCTTGGCGATCGCTTTCCCGCCATCTCGGGCAAATTCAATTCCCGGGTGCCCGGCGAAACCGGCAGAACGGATGAAGCCGGCCGGCGCCCGACGCCGGAAGACCAGATCAAATACCTGTACCGGCAGATGTGGGTGGATTTTGAGCTGCGCGCCACCGTTGCCGATATCCGCCGCATGGATAGGGCTGATGGCCGGGTGAAGATGATTCACAAACGGGTGGCGCGCGATGCCACCAAGGGCGGACTGGTATTGCAGCAAACCAGCGAATCGCCAGCCATCAGCCGCCTGTGGCGCGATTTCCAGCGCCGCCTGCAGCTGGATAGGGCAGAAAAGCTCAAGAGCGACGCCCGCGGCCTGATCGTGGAAGGCAATCTGGCCCTGCAATGGGTGCTGGACGATGCGAACCAAGTGGTCGCCGCCGTGCGCCTGCCGGCCGAGACCATCCGCCCCAATGTCGGCCAGAACGGCCGCTTTGCCGACCTGCAGCGCGCCTATAGCCAGCTGGACATACTGGCCGGCACCGAGCTGGCCGCCTTCCCGCTGTGGAAACTGACACTGGCACGCTTCGACCCGGACAACTTCGACGACTTGGGCAGCATGGGCCGGCCCTTTCTGGATGCCAGCCGCGCCACCTGGCAGAAACTGACCATGACCGACGAGGATCTGGTGATCCGCCGCCGCATGCGCGCCCCGCTGCGTATGAGCCATGTGCTCGAAAGCGCCAGCGCCGAAGATATGGACGCCTACCGCAGCCGGGTGGAAGCCGACCAGGCGGCCGGGGTGGTCACGGATTACTACCTGAACAAGAAAGGCGGCGTAACGGCGCTGCAAGGTGATGCCAACCTGGACCAGATTGCCGACATTGCCCACTTGCTCGATACCTTCTTTGCCGGCGGCCCGCTACCCAAGGGCATGATGGGTTACACCGATGGCCTGAGCCGCGACATTCTGGCCGACCTGACCCGCGACTATTACGACGAAATCGACACCATTCAAGACACCATCAGCTATGGCTACGACGCCGGTTGGCGCCTGCACCTGCTGCTGCAGGGCATCAACCCCGATGAAGTGGGCTACAAGCTGACCTTCAAGGAACGGCGCACCGAAACACCGACACAAACCACCGATCGCGGCCTCAAGCTCAAGGCGATGGGCCTGCCGATGGGCATGGTGTGGGAAGAGTTGGGCTATGACGGCGCCGAGGTAGAAAAGCGCCGCCAGTGGGAGGATGCGAACCTCGACCCTTACCCGGAAGGACAAGGGAGCGGCCCGAAAGTGAGCATTACCCCCGGCAATGGCCGCAAGGGCGATAGCGCAACGGCGGTAAACCATGGCTGATGCCATTGCCCGCGCGGCAGCCATCAAGCGCGCCAGCGCCAATGCCCGCGCCGCCATGAACCAGTACGACGAGCAGACCTTGCTGCAGCTGCGCGACCTGTATTTATCTGCCAGCGAAACCCTGGCCGAGGAAATCCAGCGCGCCGCCGCCGCAGGCGATCGGGTGGCGCTCGATCGGCTCGACTATCTGCGCTATCAGGTAGGCCGCGAGCTGGCGAGGCTGGCGGCAGAGCGCAACAAGCTGCTGGACCAGGCATTACCCCATGCCGCCGGCCTGGGCAGCCAGCCGTTTGCGCAAGCTGGGGTGAATATCGACCGGATCAACCATGGCGCGGTGGAATTCGTGCGCCGCCTGGTGGCCGATGACGGCCTGCAGCTATCCGACCGGCTATGGCGCATCAACAAGCAGACCACTGCCCGGGTGGAAGGCGCCATCGAGCTCGCTATCATCCGTGGCGACGATGCATATCGGGCCGCCCTGCGCGGCGCCCAGCCCGATGCGGATGCGTTGCAGGCCGCCAGCCCCCATGCCATCAGCCGCAGCGTGCGCGAGGTGATGACGGGGCGCGGCTCGGCGCACTACCAGGCGCAGCGACTTTTCCGAACCGAGCTGAACCGCGCCCACGGCACCGCCTACCAGGCCGGCGCCGCCCAGACGCCCGGCGCAGTCGGCACCCGTTTCCTGCTGAGCCCGGCCCACCCTGAGCCCGATATCTGCGATGTGCATGCCGCCGCCAATCTTTATGGACTGGGCAAGGGGGTATATCCGCACGGCAAGAACCCCTGGCCAGCCCACCCGAACACATTAAGCTATGTGGTGGCGGTGTTTGATCATGAGGTGAGCGACGACGACAAGGCGGGGGTGGAGAGCATCGAGCAGGCCAAGGCGCGGGTGATGAACCAGAGTAAACTGCCAATTATGGATGCCCGAGACCCCATTTCAGCCCGCTACTTCAACCAGCGCGATCTGACGTTGAAAATAGATCGCTCACTTAATGATCGAGAGGTTGCAGACCTCAATGACGTGAATCTGATAGGCAGGCTTGCCGGTGCGCCAGATGGCAGCACGCTTACTTTGTCTGCTGGCGGGCAGGAACGGCCCACACGCATCATTACAGTGTCCAATCCCCGAATATTCGCCTATCCGTCAGAGTACGAGCTCTTCAATGAAGGCGAAGATTTCAAGCTTTTTCTGCGCCCGGAGTCTATTTATGTCCGACAGGATATGCAGGACAAGGGCATTGGCCCGCGATCCATGGTGTTGAGCCTCTATGCCGCCAGAGAGATCGGTGTTAGTGCCGTGCTACTGGAAGCGGCTGGCAGTGCGGCCAAACGCGATCTGTTCTTCGGCTATCACGTTTGGCCAAGTATGGGCTTTGATGCGTTGCTTCCTACCTCCATCAGAAATAAGCTACCCCAGCAATTCCAGCATGCCGAATATCTTTCGGATCTGCTTCGCATGGAGGGAGGTCGCCGCTGGTGGTACGATAACGGCGAGAAGATGGAAACCGTTTTCGATCTGTCGGATCACAGCCTAAGCTGGGAAATGTTGAACGAATACATGGCAGTGAAAGGCATCAGAATATGAGTAAATTTATTGAAAGCCTGCGGTCAATGAAACGCACTACCTTTGCCGAGGTCAAGGCCGAAGCGGCTAAGCGTCGCACTCACTCGCATGGCGTTGTTGCATTCGAAGCGGACGTCGTACTCACTTCGCCGAAGCTTGAGAGCACTCAACAACCTGCCTCCCAGCCTAAGCGCAAGCTGAAGTTTGGCTGAGTTTCGTATGCACCGTCCGGCCGCACACCAGGATGATGTGATTGTTGAAATCGCGGGTTACCCAGTCTGGAAGCGCCGTGCCGACTTGCAGGACGATGATCTGCTGTGCTTTTTTGACGGCGACTACGCGGATGTATTGGAACCCGACGATCCGCGACTCCAGCCCACCGCGCTTTCCAAGCTGAAGGCCTCGCTGCGTGCGCAATTCGGTGAACGTGAGCCTGCGCCGGTGACGCTGGAAGAATTCGGGCTGAGCGGCGACGCCAAGCCCTGATTCAACCATTACGGAAATCGTAATGGTTGCCGAGGATGGCCGCTCCGCCAGTTGTCACGATCTCTGTGATAACTGGATCGCCTAGGCTGGCTTCGTCGTTTCTGGCTACTGCTGTCTTGAGATAACGGGCCACATGCGCTCTAGGTTTCCTGCCTTGATTTGATTGGCTACAAACCACAAGCCGAGGCTACCCACAGTCGCAGCGTCGGATTTCAATACTTCACCAACACTGGTTTTATCATGCTGCCGTGTGGGCGATTGACGAACCCCACGTTCCCTCAATTCGTTCGCTACGGCTTGTTGGTTGCGTAGTGTCACGTAGAGCCGGAAGATCAGATCAACATCAGAAACCACCTCGGTTCGCAGATGCGCTATGGCTTCGCGATAGAGGCGCGCTTCCTCGTCGTGGCTTTCGGCTTTTGCCAAAAGGTCTGCTTCGATTGAGGGTGGGACCAAAAATGAATAGGGCATTGCTGCAAGTTGGCGGAGCTGTGAAAGTGTGGGCCGCAGCATAATCGAGTTGCGCGGTTCACGCAGTTCGTTCTATGCTTGGCGCAGGTGCTCAACACACCTTCCAGCAGCAGTGCCCCGCGACTGAATCGCGGTTTTTTTGCGACCATTGCATTTGAGTTGTGGTGATTTCTACCATAACTGCTTCCCAATGGCCGAGTAGCGTCCAGCGATACAAGACCCGCAAGGGGAAAGCTGGGGGCCGTCTGCTGGCGGTGTTGAAGTGCTCGGCCGCCCCGCTCAACACGGGGTGACATTCAACGATCCAGCAGGAGGCCGTCATGGCTGCTCATGACCAGTTATTCCCCGTCCCCTTCCACGGCGACACCGTCGTCTTGGTTTCCCATAACGACCAGCCCTATGTGGCGATGCGAACCATTGCCGTAAACATGGGTTTGGACTGGGCGGGTCAGTTCACCAAGATCTGTGAAAAGTTCAAATCAACCGTTGAGGAAATCCCAACGGTTGCCGATGATGGCCGCCTGCGGGAAATGACTTGCATCCCCCTGCGCAAACTTCCCGCCTGGTTGTATTCGATCAACCCGAACAAGGTTGCGCCCGAGTTGCGCGAAAAAGTGGTCGCCTACCAGGAAGAATGCGACGAAGCGCTGTGGGACTACTGGACCCAAGGCAGCGCCAACAATCCCCGAGTCAAATCGCGCCGCAGCCCCGGCAGCGACCGGGTAGCCGATCTGGATAAGGCCCGCCGCCTGTGCAACGACTGGGCGGATGCCCGCGATCCGGCGCGCAAGGTGCTGCTGGCCAGTTATCTGGAGGCCATGCATGCGCACCTGGGTTTACCGCCACCGCCACCCGCGCCGCCGATAAGCGAAGCCAGCCCGCCACGGCCGCCGGCCATGTGGTTGTGGATGCTGAAAACCCTGCTCGATGAAATCACCCTGGGCCGGCTGGCACCGCCGCATGCCCTGGACATGATCGACGGCCGCGCGGCACTGATCTTTTTGCCGGGTGATTTTGAACGGCATCTTCGCGCACACCCGGCATTACAGACGGAATGGCAGCAGCGTGGCGGCATGCGGGCGCGGGCCTTCAAGCAGGTGCTGGCCGAGCATCACCTGTGGTTGCCCGGTGAGTACGAGCGGCACATGGATGGTCGGCGTCGCGGTCATTTGCTTGCGCTGGACCTCGACGCCGCCCGCGCGGTACTGGCACGCAGCACGCACATCGTGGAGGTGAGCCATGCTTAACCCCGCCAAGCTCCGCGCCGACGATCTGACCGAGGCCCACCGGCTGGTGGAAGAAACCCAGGCCGCCTTGTTCACGCTGGTCTTACTGTTGGCCGATGCGGGCCGGCATACCGATCTGGAGGCCAACGGTTTCTATGCCCTGCTCAAGCCGCTGGATTGCAATCTGCGCTGCGCGCTGGACTGCCTCAAGGAGCGAGACCATGTCACGTCGCGCTGATCCCACCATCCGGGCCCGCCGTGCGCTAGCCAAGCTAGATGAGGCTAACCGCCTCTATTGCACGGTACCCATGGACATTGCCCACCCGGCACTGACCCTGGCCTTGATGCAGGTTGAGCATGCCCGCGCCCAGTTGAACGTATTGCTGCGCCAGCTGAACCGATCATTTCCCCCCCCTGTTTGCGATTAGCCCACTTCCCCTAATCTGCCCGACAACCGCTTCTGCCGACCTCTCCCGGCGTTGAAGCGGTAGCGCGGTCGGCCTGTGCCGCCGCGCAACCGGATCGAGGCAGACGATGCGCGCAGGGCGACACTTCCAGCTACACAGCCACCCCATTGCCGGCGCCGTGCGCGTGCTGTCGGGCGGCATCGTCACCGAAAGCCAGGCCGAAGCCGGTAAACAGACCTGGGTAACCATTACCCGCACCGGCACGTTTACCGATCCACGCTATGGCGAATTTTCCATCACGCCGGCCATGCTGGCCGAGATGGTGCGCAACTTCGACGCCGGCGCATATGGGCAGGACATTTTTCTGGATGTGTCGCACCGCCCCGACGAAGGCGCCGCCGCCAAGGTGCTGCGCCTGTCGGTAGAAGGCAACCGCCTGCGTGCCCTGGTCGATTGGACCCCTTACGGCATCGATGCCGTGAAGAACAAGGGCTATGTCTACCTGTCCGCCGAATTCCACGAACGGTTTGTCGACAACGAAGCCGGCAAAAACTGGGGATGTGTACTCCTTGGTGCCGGCCTGACTACCCGCCCGGTGATCAAGCGCCTTGACCCGGTCCAGTTGTCCCAAGACGGCCCCGCGAGCCTGCCGGTGTACGTCGCACACGACCTTATCAAATCCCTCTCGCTGGAGATCACCATGAAATGGGCTGAAAAACTCAAGCAGCTGCGTCAGCAGCTGGCCGCCAAAAACCTGTCCGAATCTGCCATCAACGCCATGGTGAAGGCGGCAGAAGACGCCTTGACCCATATCACCGAAGACGCCGCCGCCACCACGCTATGCGAGCAGATTGCCGCCGGCGCTGATGCCGTGCGCGCTGCCACGGCCAATGCAGGCAGCGTGTCGATTACCCTGGCCGCTGCGCCGACGCCCGATGTCGCCAGTCTGGTGGCCGATGCCGTCAGCAAAACCTTGGCGCAGCGTGACAGTGAAGCGCGCCAGCTGGCAGAGGCCCACGCCGGCCGGGTCAAGCTGCTGACCGACACTATCAACGCAGCCAGTAGCCTGGACGAAGCCACCCGCCGCACCCTGGCCGAGGAAACCGCGCCGATGGTGAATGGCAGCATGAGCGACGAGCAGGTGAAAGCCTTGGCCACGTTTGTGATTGATCAGGCCGGCAAGACCGCCATTGCCCGCCAGCTGTCGCAGCTTGGCTGGGGCGGCTCCGGCAGTCCGGTCATTACCGTACCGGACGAAGGGGCCAAAACGCTCAGCCAGATCTACCGCGACAATCTGCGCAAGACCGGCTACACCGGTCCCGGCCAGCTGATCCTGGCCGAGAAGGTCAGCCCCTGGGTAGAAAAGGTGCTGGCCCAGTACGACCGCATCAACGGCCGGCAGATTCACGACGAAGCCAAGTATCTGGCTGGCAACCCGACCGGCATGGCGAATACCAATCTGCCGGCTGGCTTTGTGCGCGAGGTGATCCGCGAAGCGCTGTCTGACCTGAATATCCTGCAGCTGGTCAACACCCTGACCGACTTCAATGCCACCACCACCACGCTGATCCCGTACGAGCTGCGCGATGTATCTGGCGTGCTCAATGATGGTGTGGTGTTTGAAGGCCAGCCGATCAACTACGCAAGCATCTCGCAGCAGAACGATTCGGCCTATATCACCCCGACCAAGGTGGCGTACCTGATCTCGAATGAAGTGGTGTACTTCACCCGGTCCCACCAGCTGAACTGGGACGCGATGGCGCGCAATATCGAAACCTGCGCCCGCGTACTGCGTGAGCTGATTCACCGCCGCATTGCAAACGAGCTGCAGCGTTCCAGCGATTGCTACAACGCGGTAACCGTCACCGCCGAGCCGATTACCGGCCTGAATGGCACCAGCGTCAGCAGCTACAAGACTGCCACCTTCCCGATTGTCCGCCCCTTCCAAGCGCGCGACGTGCAGGGCAACACCCAGGGCGTGGCTGAAAACCCGATTACGGTGGTGCTCAATAGCGTACCGGTGGCCATGTATGACGGCAGCAATACCCAGACGCCCGGCACCTACTACCGCATTACCAATTACAACCTGGGCTATGTGCAGTTTGTGAACCAGCTGGGTGCGCCGGTATTCCCGCCCGCCACAGGCAGCAACACCATCACCTACGGCCGCGCCACCAATGTGCTGAAGGTGGACCTGGACGTACCGGGCGGCTCGACCATCGAGAAGCAGATGAACAAGGTGGTGCAGGCCATTGGCGCGCAAAAGGCCCTGTTGATGGGTCAGCGCTATATCACCCCGGATTACATGCTGATGAGCCCGGTGCTGAACGATATGGTCACCAATGCCGAGGTGTTCACCGCTGCCGCCAAGCGCAATGGCAGCGACACCACGCCGGGCGGGGATCTCGCGGCCATCAAGTCGGTGGAATCCTTTGGCACCAATGCGCCAGGCATCGACCTTGGCGACCAGCGCATTCTGCTGGGCCAGCGCGGCCAGCTTACCTACACGGTGGCCAAGCCGTTTTCCATGGGCGAGCCCTTCGAGGCAGTCAACGCCCAGGGACAGGCGATCGGCAAGAAACAGGCCTACGGCGAGGAATACAACGCCATCAAGGTGCCGACGCCGATCCGCAACCGCATGACATCGGTGCTGGCTTACTCCTTCACCGGCCGATAAGCCACCCGCCACCCGCCCGCCCGAGCTTCGGGCGGGCCATGGAGCCCGCGCAATGAAATTCCTGCCCTATAGCAACGACACCGACACGGTGGTTTACATCGGCAATGTCACCATTCCGCCCGGCCAGACCCGCGAGGTAGAGGCCACCCTGCACCCGGACTTTCTGGCGCCGGCCGCCGAGCAGCAGGAAGCGCCCGATGCCGACCCGCTGGCCGAACTGCTGGACCACAAGGTGGCAGACGTGCAGGCCGCCCTGGCTGGCTTGTCGGTGGCAGAACTGGAACGCCTGGGCGAGCTGGAACAAGCCGCGCCGCAACCACGCAAGGGCGTGCTGGGTGCGATTGCTGAAGCGATTCTGGCTGCCGGCAGCAAGACCGCCGAAAACGGCGACAACAGCGAAGGCCAAGCCTGATATGGGCATGGAGATGAAGCGCAGCGCGCTGGCCGCCGAACTCAAGGCCAGCCTGCACGATGCCGGCGGTCTGTTTGACGCGGTAGACGATGCCGACTTTGCGCGCTTCATCGACCTGGCTGCCGCTGATCTTGGCCGGGTTCGGCCCCTGCTGCGCCGCGCCAGTTTCGATTTACAGGCCGATGCCGACGCCAGCGGCTGCTACCCGACCCCGGCCGACTTTCGCGATTTCCATAGCACCAGCTGGGGCACCGGCCACGGCATTGCGCCATGGAGTGCCAACTACCCCGGCGAAATGCCGCGAGTGCGCTGCCTGCGTACTGCCGCCGGCCAGGTGCTGGAACTGTCGATCGCACCCAGCCCGCGCCAGCTGGCCCTACTGGGTAGCCGCTATGCCTACCGCTACTACGCCAGCCATGCCGTGCTGGAAGACCCGACGCAAACAACGGTACGCCCGCAGGATCGCGGCTTACTGCTACTGCGCGCCCAGGCCGAGGCCTGCAAGGAGCTGGCGATTCGCAATGTGGTGAAGCCAATGGCGCTGCGCGATGGCATGAGCCAAGGCCCGCGCAACGGCACGCCGGCCGCCCTGTTTGCCGAGCTGATGCGCCTGTTTGAAGAGGCCCGCCAATGAGCCTGATTGAAATCGACGACAAGCGCGCCCGCGCTGCCTTTGCCAAGGCACCGCAGACCATGGCCGCCATCTTGGGCGCCGGCCTCGATCGCGCTGCCGGCGAAGTGGCGGCCGTGGCGCGGCAGGAAGCGCCCAAGGGTGCTACCTCGCTGCTGACCAATAGCATTGCCGTGGCGAATGAATCGGCATTGGCCCGGTTTGTGGCGCCCGCTACCGATTACGCCGGCTATGTGCATGGCGGCCGGCTGCCGGGTCGCATGCCAAACGGCCGGCCCGGCTCGCCGTTTTATGAGTGGGTCAAGCGTCGGGTGGTAGGTAGCCGCCGTGCCCGTACCCGCGACGGCGCCAAAGAGGTCGACGAGTTGGTGTTCCTGATCGGCCGCGCTATTGCCCGCAATGGCATCAAACCGAACCCCTTTATGCAGCGCGCCATGGTCAAGACGCAGAGCCGGGTGCAGCAGCTGCTGCGCGATAGCACGGAAGCTGGCGTGCGGGCGGTGTTCGGATGACAACCGATAGCCGCCTTGAGGCGCTGAAAAGCGCACTGGCCAGCGCCCTGCCAGCCCGCCGCGTCACCCGCGCCTGGTGTGACAGCAATCTGCGCACCCATAGCGAGCTGAGCGCCGGCATTTATACCCTGATTGCCCGCCGTGAAAGCGAATACGCCGATTACCCCGGGCGTGAAGCGCAGCTGGGCACCCTGGAGCTGGCACTGATCGGCCAGATTCAACTGGCCGAAAAAGCCAGCGGCCTTGATGTAGAGCGCGCCGAGCTGGCGATGCTCGACGAGATCAAAGCGTTTGTCGGCAATCTGCCGGCCGGTCTGGGCAATCTGGCCCTGCGCGAGGCGCAACAGAGCGGCCAGATTGAAGCGCCGTATGGCTGGGTGGCTTTCCGCCTGGATTGGTATCTGAACTGAAGGAGCGCCCCATGGCAGCAAAAAACAAGCCCCACGCCGACAGCCCGACCGAGAACACCCCGGCCGCCACCGCGCCGCCGATCGCCCAAGCGGGCGGCAGCTATGTCGCCGACCCTGTGAGCGGTGAGCTCACCCGCGCTGCAGACACCGAAGACGACGCCACGCCAGGCGCACCCAGCACTGCCGAATAAACCCTTGCCCGGCTTGCGGGCACGTACTGAAAGGACACCACCATGCCCGGCTCTACCCGCGTAAAAGCCTTCTTGTTGAAAGTCGAAACGGTGTACGGCACCGATTCCACCCCGGCCGCCGCCACTGATGCGGTGCTGCTGCGCAATACCAAGATCACCCCGATGGACGCCAAGATGGTGAGCCGGGATATCGAAACCGCCGCCATGGGCCATATGGAAGATATCGCCGTAGGCACGCAGATGATGGTGGAAGGCGAAATCGAATGGGCCGGCTCCGGTACCGCCGGCACCGCGCCCAAGTATGGCCCGCTGTTGCGCACCTGCGGCCTGGCCGAGGTGCTGACCGCATCGGTTAGCGCTGCGTACAACCCGATCAGCGCCGGGTTTGAATCGGCCACCGGCTATTACTTCTATGCCGGCAAAAAGCACGTTATGACCGGCGTGCGCGGATCTGTGTCGGGCTCGATGACGGCCGAGGGCATTCCGGTGCTCAAGTACAAGCTGCAGGGTATTTACGTCGGCATCACCGATGCCGCCCTGCCTGCCGGTATTGCTCTGACCGGTTACCAGAAGCCGGTGGCGGTGAACAAGGCCAACACCCCGCCAGTTTCGCTGTTCGGCCAGACCTTCGGTTTTTATGACTTCAGTTTCGACATGTCCAGCAGCCTGGTGCACCGCAACCTGCCGGGCATGGAAGACCAGATCATTACCGATCGGGCGCCGACCGGCAGCATCACCATCCCAGACCCGGCCATTGCCACTGTCGACTTTTTCAGCAATGTCCGCTCGGCCACGCTCGGCACCCTCACCCTGACCCATGGCATGACGGCCGGCAATATCGTCGGCTTTTCGTCCAGCTTCGTGCAGGTGACCAAGGCCGAATACGACGACAAGGACAAGGCGGTGGCGCTCAAGCTCGATCTGAAGTTTGTGCATTCCGCCACCGGTAACGACGATTTCCAGCTACTGGCGAAATAAGCCCAGCCGCTGACCTTATCCCCACAACAGCAAGAGAGAAAGCCATGTTTGTACGCCAGTCCAGAAAAAGTATTTCGTTGCTGACCGTGCCGGTAACCATCGACAAGCCAGTCGATGGAGGGCGCATCGAGAAACACCAGATTGATGTGACTTACCTGATTCCGCATCAGGACCAGCTGGACGAGATGCTGAAGGGCCTGCGCGATGGTGATGACAGCGTGGATCTGGCGGCCGAGGTGGTGAAGCGGGTCGACAAGATTCAGGAAGAAGATGGGACCCGCATTGTCTACAGCGACCCGAAAGGCACGGTCGACAGCGACGAGTTCATTCGGGAAGTGCGCGACGACATTATCAATGTGACCTATGCGCGCGCCGCGATCATGCGCGACTTCTGGAAGCTGGTGAACGGCCAGCGCGTGGGCGCCAAGCGGGGAAACTGACTGGGGCGGCCGAGCATTGGGCGCGGCTGCAACGGCCGCCGCGCCACAGCGATGCGGAGCCGGTGAGCGAGGAGGAGCGGCAGGCCTTTCGTGAGTTGGGCCTGACCGATGCGCAGATCAATCACCACCTGGGTGCCGAATCGGCCAATGACGAGCCGGAACCCGATGTGTACGCGGTCTGGCCGGAAAACTGGCAAGCCCTGCAGCTGTTTCTGGCGCTGGATACCCAATGGCAGCGCGCCATTCCACCCATGGGCGGTGC
>NZ_JAYRLZ010000358.1:0-3727 GCF_041904975.1 Chitinimonas sp.
TTTTGTGGTCCCGCCCTTGCTGATGCTGCTGTTTGGCGTGGGGCTGTCGCTGGATGTCGAGCATATCCCCTTCGCGGTGCTGGACCAGGATAAAACCGCCGAGAGCCGCGACTATATCGCCCGCTTCAGCAGCGGCCCCTATTTCAATCTGAAAGGCCAGCTCAGCGACCCGAAACAGCTCGATGCGCTGATGGCGAACGGCACGGTGCGCGCCGCGCTGATCATTCCGCCAGGCTTTGCCGCCCGGCTGGCTGCCGGCAAGCCGGCCGAGCTGCAGACCATTCTTGACGGCACTTTTCCGTCCCGCGCGCTGACGACCAAGGGCTATCTCGATGCCATCAATGCCCAGGCCAATGTCGACCGGCTGGTGCGCCTGATGGCGCGGCAGGGCGGCATGAGCGAGGATGCGGCGCGCCAGCGTTTGATTCCGATCCGCCTATCGGTGCGCTATCTGTACAACGAGGCGGTGGCCAGCCTGTGGTCGATTGCGCCCAAGCTGCTGATGGTGATCCTGATGATCTCGCCGCCCTTCCTTACTGCGCTGGGCGTGGTGCGCGAGAAGGAAAGCGGCGCCATTTTCAATCTGTATGCCTCCAACCTCAGCAAGGGCGAATACCTGCTGGGCAAGCTGGCACCCTATGTGCTGATTTCCTTCCTGAACGCCTGGGTACTATGGCTGATCGCCACCCTGTGGTTCGGGGTGCCGTTTCGCGGCTCGCTACCCTTCTTTGCCGTGGCGGCCATGGTGTATGTGCTATGCACCACCGGCATCGGCCTGCTGGTATCGGTGCTGACCCGCACCCAGGTCGCCGCCATGATCGTTACCGCCATTGTCACAGTGGTGCCGGCGGTGCTGTATTCCGGCGTGCTGATCCCGGTACCCAGCCTGTCCGGCCCCGGCCAGTTGATCGCCCACGCCCTGCCCGCCATGTATTTCACCGAAATCGCCGTGGGCTGCTTTCTCAAGGGCGGCGGCTTTGCCACCCTGTGGCGCGAGCTACTGGTGCTGGCCGCCTATGCGCTGGCCCTGTTCAGCCTCGGCTTTGTGCTGATGAGCAAGCGGCCGAACGCCTGATGTCGATTTCCACCCCGCCCCTGCTGGATGCCGTATGACACTCGCCCCCCTGACTGCCTGGCTGCGCCCGCTGGCCGCCCTGACCCGCAAGGAGCTCACCCAGCTGTGGCGCGACCGTATCCTGCTGCTATTCGTGCTGTATGCGTTTACCGTGGATATCTACCTGGCCGGCTCCGGCGTCACCTTGCAGGTCAGCCACGCCCGCACCGTGCTATCCGACGCCGACCATGGCCCGGCCGCCCGTGAGCTGGCCGGCCGCCTGGTGGCGCCCACCTTCCGGCTGGAGCCGGCGCCGATCCCGGCCAAGGCCGCCCGCGAGCGGCTCGACCGTGGCGAGGCGATGCTGGCCATCGATATCCCGCCGCGCTTTAGCGCCGACCTGGCCGCCGGCCGCGATACCTCGCTGGCGGTGTATGCCGACACCTCCAATTCGGTGCAGGGTTTTCTCGCCGCCAGCTATGTCAACCGGGTGGTCAGCCGCTTGGCCATCGAAACCGGCCTGGCGCGGCTGGGCGCGGGCAGCGGCGGCAGTCTGCCCATGGTCGAGAACAGGGTGCGAGCCTGGTACAACCCGAATCAGGACGATGCCTGGTTTATGAGCCTGTCGCAGCTGCTCAATATCATCACCGTGTTTGCCATCCTGCTGCCGGCCTCGGCCGCCGTGCGCGAGAAGGAGCGCGGCACGGTGGAGCAGTTGCTGGTGTCGCCGCTAACCGCGATGCAGATCCTGCTGCCCAAGGTGCTGGCCATGGGCGGGGTGATCCTGCTGGCCACCGCCTTGTCGCTGGCGCTGGTGCTGTGGCCGCAGTTCGGCGTGCCTTGCCGTGGCAGCCTGCCGCTATTTTTTGCGCTGACCGCGCTGTATGTAGCCGCCACCTCGGGCCTCGGCCTGTTTATCGCCACCGTCGCCCGCAATATGGCGCAGGTGGGCATGCTCACCATTCTGGTACTGGCGCCCATGCTGTTCCTGTCCGGCGCCTGGACCCCACCCGAAGCCATGCCATCGTGGCTGGTGCAGCTGATGGCGATTTCACCGCTGCACCACTTTATGGACATCGCCTTCGGCATCTTGCTCAAGGGCCAGGACCTGGTCGCGCTGGCCCGGCCGGTTGCGGCCTTGGCGCTGATCGGTAGCTTGCTGGCCGCTTTGGGGCTGTGGCGGTTTCGGCGGCAGTTTGGGTGAGGGTAGTGCCAAGTTGCCGATTGAACTAGATTTTCGAAGGCTCGCTTGTTTTTAGAACTTTGTATGCAAAGGCTTCTATACGTTTCAGATTGTTAAGACGAGTCTGTTCACAAGTCAGCGACGTTAGCCAAACGGCGCAGCCCGGGCCTCTGGCATTGCGACCGGTAATCGAAAAGCTGCGGTTTATCCCCAACACCTCATGAGTGCCGAGGTCGTAAACTAGTATTTCGCCCCCAGCGACATTGAATTCCCGATCGCGCGGCCGGCGCAGGCCGCGCCAGGTGTAGCCATAACGTGCGGTAGGTCGGGCAATGCCGATCACCTGCATCGGTGTGAGTTCATTAAGGGCAGCGACGACCTGCCCGGGCTTGATGAATACGGCCGTCGTAAAACCGAACAGACGGATATACGGCTCAGCGATGGCCTTTTGCCAATCAACACCGTTGCGACGCGGCTGCTCGACAAACTTGAAGTTTTCGTATGGCGGATTGACAAACATCCGACCTTGCCAATGCAGTGACTGGCCCACCGTTTGAAATTGCCGCTCTATCCACGGCGCTTCCGGCCCATAAGAATCGCGAAGGATGTCATCCGATGGTTCCGCTTCCGGTCGTGCAAAGTACAGCCCTTCAACATTGTCTACGGTTCTGAACACCCAGGCGCCCGCCTCGGTTTTGCACAGGTGGTCGAAATACTGCCAGGCAACATTCGGCGCATCGCGCCCCCATGCTAGTTTCTGCGCCTTGGCAAAATCAAACGGCACCGGCTTGGGCACGCTGTCGGGCAACAGCAGATGGTGGGCAATACGTCCTTCGGCGGTCGCCAGCCATTGCTCAGGCACCGGATAGTCCTGCCCCGGCACGCTGACAAAACGCTCCCATTTGGTGGGCGTATAGCCGGGCGGATAACTTGGCGTGCCACAAGCGGCCAAGACGGCCAGCAGCGCCAGCCAATACGGCCGACGCAGCGCAGATTGCTTGCTTGGGAAGCGTTGCATGTACGAGAGAACTTTCAAGATTGCATTGCCCGGACTCAAGGGCCAAGCAGGCTACTGCAATCCCTTGGACAATGCTAGCAAGGGCGTAAGGCGCAATTCCCGTAAGGTGCAATTGAAGCGAAGCGCATTGCACCGAATGTGCAGTCTTGGATTTATGCGCCTGCGGCGCGAATGATTATGAGCGGGGCCCGTCCCGCAGCCGGGGTACTTTCTTTTGCTTCGCCAAAAGAAAGTACCGAAAGAAAAGGCGACCCGACGGCCTCGCCCGGCTTTGCCGGGTTCCCTGCGCTCCTCGCAGCTTGCGGCCGTGGCCGAACTCGCCCGCTGTGCGGGCTCAAACATGCGGCCCCGGACTACTCCGCAAGCTGCTGCGGTGCTCGGCGAGAGCCGACGGGGATGGGGCTCTTCGTAGCTGGCGTTGTGTGCAATCGTTGATCGTGGGCGGGCTGTGACCTCCTAGCCTTTTGTAGGA
>NZ_JAYRLZ010000359.1:0-3661 GCF_041904975.1 Chitinimonas sp.
AAACCGCAATGGTAGAATCCGCCCCCCCTTCCCCCCCCAACAGCAATGAGGCAAGACCATGGCCCTGATGATTACCGACGAATGCATCAACTGCGACGTGTGCGAACCGGAGTGCCCGAACAAGGCGATCTCGCAAGGCGCGGAGATTTACGAGATCGACCCCGATCTGTGCACCGAATGCGTTGGTCACTACAACGAACCGCAATGCCAGCAGGTGTGCCCGGTGGACTGCATCCCGCTCGATCCGGATCGCAAGGAGAGCAAGGATGAGCTGCAGCAAAAATACCTGAAGCTGATCAGCGCCAGCTGAGCCCGGCGCGGCTACGACCAGAGACAGTCTGGCGATTCAACCTGCTGGCGCTTATGCTGTGGCGATGACCCTGCTGCGCGCATTATTGAGCTGCATCATTGCTGGCCTCGCTGCGGCGCAGCCGCTATTGAATGTCTGTTACGAGCCCTGGCTTCCCTATGCCTACACCCGCCAGACCGACCAGCACCAAGGCGCGGCAGTCGACGCGATGCGGCTGGCGTTTGCGCGCATGGGCTACGATCTGGCCTGGCAAGCACTTCCGTATGCGCGCTGCCTGAGCCTCGCCAATAAAGACCAGATCGACCTGCTGCTGTTTTCTTCACCCGATCTGACCCTCGAGTTTGCCGACAGCCAGGTTGCACTGGCCTACTGGTCGCTGGCGGCTTTCGTGGCCGATACCTCTCCAATCAAGCAGTACGAGTCGCTCGCCCAGTTCAAGGGCCAGCGCATCGGCGTGGTCAATCGCTACACCTATGGCAAGCTGCGCGTGGAAAGCAGCGCGCAGGCCGACCAGGCACCCGACCCGGAATCGAACCTGCGCAAGCTGGCTGCCGGCCATGTCGATGTAGTGTTCGAAGATATCCGCTGGGGCCGGCAGTTCGCCGCGATGGAACACCTGGGCATCCGCCCCTTGCTGCCACTGGCCGAACAAAGCCCCAGCTTTGTCGGCTTCTCGCCACGCCATAGCGCACTGATCAAGCCGTTCGATCGCCAGCTCAGGCGCATGCTGCACAGTGGCGAGCTGGACCGGATTTACCAATCCCATACCGGCAGCAGCTACCGCGCCCTCGATAGGCCCCCTAGCTGGCGCTGAACAGATCCATCTACGCGCAAAAGCGCGGCTCCCCCGCGCAAGGCGGGGGCGGAGGGGGTGGAATAGAACAGCGAGGATTCAACAACTTGCCCTCTGCCGCTTAAGTCCCGGGTTTCCCGCGACCGGCGATGCTTGTTGAAAACTCGATTCATTCAGCGCTGCCCTAGGCTCTTACTCGGGGGGCATCGCCCGTATCAATCCAGCGCCAGGGCGCGCTCGATATCTTCCCAGCCTATGTATTTGAAGTTCTGCCGGCCGTCGGGCAAACGCTTGTGACCATCCTGCACCACCAGCATGCCGCGCGGAAAGGCGGGGCCAAGATTGGCACTGCTCAGCTCCAGCCCATCGGTTTCCGAGCTGGCATCGATACCGGCCAGAGCATTGATGCCGACGCGAAAACTGCCGCGATGGCGGAACGGCGGCTCCAGCTCCAGCACTTCATAGCGGTCCGCTCCCTGGCTGGACACCAGCAGATAGTCACGCCGCTCGCCACGATAGATACCCATGCCTTCGACATCGGCCGCCAGCTTGTCACCTACCGGCAAGATCAGCTGCGCCGGCTCGCGGCTGTCGGCATCGGCAGGTAGCGTCCACAAGCCGCGCTTTTCCTCACCGAAAAACAGGCGCGCCGCCCGGTCATCGACCACACAGCCTTCGGGCTGGCTGGCCACCTTGAAGCGACGTACCACCGCGCCGACCGGCTTGCCGGCCTGCTCACCGAGGCGAATCTGCTGGTAGCTGCCGTCCTTGTCGTTGACAAACACCTCCAGCCCGCCTGATCGCGGCTGGTAGACACACACACCATAGATATTCTGCAGATCGGTGGACACTCGGCCCCACTCGCTCACCCTGCCCTGCCCGTCAATCGCGAATACCACCAGCGACAAATCGTCGCGCTGGGTGGCAATCGCCAGATCGACCAGCCGCCCATCCCACTGCACGCCCTGGCGCAGATCGACATTGTTGATGCGCCCTACCGGCAGAAACTGGCGCTCCTTGCCGTTCATGTCATACACATGCAGGCCCTGCTTCTTGTTGGTGGCCAGCACCCGGCTCTCGGCAGGCTGCTGCCGGTTTACCCAGATGGCCGGATCGTCCGCCGCATCGCCCCATTGCGGCATCGGGTCCGTCTGCACCCTGGGCTCGACAATGGCTATGGACGAGCGGGCCTGCGGCTTTGCCGCCGCGCCGACCACGATCCAGCGGCCGCCCTCGCGCGTGCGTGCCAGATCGCCATCCGGGCCTGGCGCCAGCGCATCGACAGGTTCCGGCACCAGCTCCGGCCCGCCCAGCCGGCCGTCCGCCCGGCCCAATGCAAGGCTGAACACTGCACGGCCAGCGCCAGCGATTGCCCGTACCTGGCCATGGCGCACCGAAAAGTCAGCCACGACACCTTCGAGCGGGCCATAGGGCTTGCTCAGCAATACCGGCAAGCGGCTCAGCGCACGTTCCGCATCGGCCGGGTAGCGCCACAGGCCGGTAGCGGGCTCATCGACCAGCAATTGGGCGGTGCCATCATCCACCCGGCACGCATGCGCACCGGGCGGCAATGCCAGACTGCGCACCTTGCGCGGCACACTGCCACCCAGCAACCACTGCTCGGCCTGCCCCTCGCGCCCCAGCACGAATAGATGCACCAGCTGCTGATCGTCCCGGTACAGACACAGCGCTTCTGCCGCGAACGCTGGCTCTGGCAGGGCCGGCAAGCGTTCCATTGCGCCGCTGACCGCATCGAGGCGCAAGAGCTGCGGCCGCTGCTGATCCTTGTCGATCGTGGCGACCAGCCAGCCGCTGCTGTCGGGGCGTACATCCAGCGCCTCACTGCGCAGCTTCAGGAGCGCGCGCAGCTCGCCCTGCGTCGATAACCAGCGCAGGGTCTTTTTGTCCTGTGCCAGCCAGCCGGCCCCATCCAGCGACACGACACGGCTGGCGCCGCTCAGCTGTGGCGGCACGGCCGGTGCGGGGCCGGCCGCCAGCAAGGGCGCGGCCAGCAAGGTATACACGATGGCGCGAACGCCGGGCATCTTCATCATGGTTGTTCCATCAAGCAGTTGAGGCAAGCCGTGCAATCTGCGCACGGCCCGGCAGGCACTGGCGCCATGCGCCGCTCAGTTCATGGCGAATTTCAGACCGATCTTCCAGGTGCGGCCGTACTGCTCGTACTGGTAATTGCGGCTGCGATCACCGAGGTAGACGTAGTAGGGCTCATCGCTCAGATTCAGGCCTTCCAGCACCAGCTGCATCTGTTTGCTCAGGCGCACACTGGCCGACAGATCCCACTGGGTCTGCGCATCGACATAGGCATCGCGGCGAGCATCCCCGGTATCGCCGATCTGCAGCAGGTAACGCGACTTGTAGTTGGCGGCGATGCGCGCATTCCATGCGGCCGTTTCGTAGCCCAGCATCAGATTGGCGCTGCGCTCGGACGCGTTGGGCAGCGCAATATCACGCGAGCGCATCACACCGGCGGCATCGCGACGCTCGATCGCGGCACGCGAATGGGTGGCCGTCAGATTGGCGCCGATCAACACGCCATC
>NZ_JAYRLZ010000042.1:0-21217 GCF_041904975.1 Chitinimonas sp.
GGTGTCTGAGGCCCGCAGGGCCGAGTTCCCGAGCCGCCGACTTGGGCGAGAAGCGCAGGGAACCCGGCGCAGCCGGGCGCCACCGCGGGCGCGCCTTCTTTGCTGACTTTCTTGGCAAGACTAGAAAGTCAGGCGGCGGCCGGACGCAATCCCGCCCTAAATCATTCGCGCCGCAGGCGCATAAAGTCAACGTCGCCCATTCGGCGCAATACGCTTCGCTTTAATTGCGCCCTACGGCCCAGGAAGGTTCTTTTTCAACGGCCTGTTAGTGTTGGTAAAGCACATACAGAGCACATCGACTTGAACGTTCGATGTGCCGGAACCAATTTTGATTATTCCGGAGGTAATGAATGAGTTTTGGTGCGCTCGGCGTATCCGGCCGATTTTTACGATCAATATTTACCAGCTCAATAAATTCGTCATGATCTAGAGATGCGGTAATTTGAATATCCTCTGCCGAAATCCCCCAGCCATCGTTGGCAATGATAGAAGGTTCGTTATCGCAGGAATCTAGAAGTACGCCATATGCAGCAACAACCTCAGAAATCTCACTGCCACAAAGTAGCTTAAATGGCAACCATATATAGTTTAGACTTTGAAGATCAAAGCTTTTGGCAAGCGACTCCAGATAATTCTCTATGAAATAACGCGGCGACTCGTTTTGCAGATAGTCTTCAGGATACTTCTCAAATAATCCAGCAAATTCTGCAGATCGAGGCTCAACTTCATTGGCAGGAGCCTCATTGATAGGTAGTGAAAAAATCCACGACCATGAGTCAGTAGACATACAGCCTCTCCGTGTCCTCAACATCATCCAGCGATCAAGGCCAAAGCCCCAGTGCAATCAGCTTGATTGCGATGCTACCGCTGATGCACACACCCCCGATACTTCGCATCCTCATCCTCAAACACCTCTTCCCCGCCGGTGGCAAACGCCAAACTCAGTGCCACCACGGCCTGATCGAGCCGGCCAAGCTCGAATTCGCACTGGCCTAACCGCAGCTGGATGAAGGCATTGGTCGCCCCTTCCGGGCAGCGCGAGGCTTGGTCGAGGGCTTGTTGGCCGCGCAGGTAGTCGCCGGTCAAAAAGCAGGTGTCGCCGATGGCGGCCAACACCCAGGAGCTCGCTTCCCAGCGCTCGGTATCGCTGGGGAGCAGGGCTTGTGCTTCCTCGTACTTGGTCAGGGCCTCGTCGAATTTGCCCTTGTCGAAATACTTGTCGCCTTCATCAAGCAGGGCCTGGATGGGTTCGTGCAGGATGGTGGGCAGGGCGGTCATGGATGCTCCTCGATACTGGGCATGATGGGTGGTGAGGCTGCCGGGTTGCGGCGGCGCTGCAGTTTATCGTGAATCAGCGGTGGTCGATATCAAGCCCGATTGCAATCGGCCAGCACCCGCTCGCCTGAGAATCCGAATTCCAGCATGGTGTGGCGCGGGCTGAAATCGACCAGGCGGGCAGCGACCGCCCCTAACTCGGGTGAATCGAGCACCAGGGCGTCCGGGCCCACTATCCGGTAGCTGCCGGCGGTATTGAACACCTTGCCGGCGCTGTTGCGGCGGAAAAACACCATGCTGCCGTTGGCGCCAAAGTCGAGGGTGATCAACTGGGTATTGCCATTGGAGGCGGTGCAGCTCCAGTGGCCGACCAGATGCCGGGCAATGCGGTCAGCCTGCTCGCCGGCTTGGTTGTCGGATGGCGCTTCCTCATCGGGCAGCAGGCGATCCTGGTTGCCATTGCGTTTTTCCAGCTGTGCGATCCAGTCGGCCGGAACGGCAAAGTTGAGATTCTGCCCGGCGCGTAGCTGGAAAGTGGTAATGCCGACCAGCTGGCCGTAGCGATCGAACAGGCCTCCACCGCTGGAGCCCGGTGAAATCGGTGCCGAGGTCTGGATCACCTTGCCGTCTTCATGGCGGCGCAGTGCCGATACCACTCCCTCGCTCAGGGTCAGCTCCAAGCCTTGCGGCGTGCCCAGGGCCACCACGCGGTCGCCGATATTGAGGTTGTTGACGCTGCCCACGGTAATCGCCGGTGCATCCAGCTGCGGCACCTCAAGCAGGCACAGATCGTGGCCACGATCGACATACTTGGCTTGTGCATCCAGCAATTGCTCGCGATAGCGTACACGCAGCACGCGAAACTCAGCGGTGACATGGCAATTGGTCACGACCTGGGCCGGACCGATCACCACGCCACTGCCCAGCGAGCTGGCGCCAGTGTCGGCCTTGCCACTCGGCTGCTCGCCGATTACCACCACGATGGCATTGCTGACCTTGCGGAAAATGGCGGCCGGCGTCAGCTCCGACTGTGGACCAGCCGTGTTGATCGGCGCATTGCTGTTTGCCAGCGCGACATAGGGTATGGGCGCCGGAGCCGGCTTGCTGCGGCGTAGCCAGTGCAGGCCGGCCCAGAGCAGCAAGGCGGCCAGGATTGCGGCAGCGATGATCCAGCCGCGACGTGATGGCTCCGGTTCGGCCTCGACGATCGAGGCGACGGCGAGGGCTTCGTCGTGCAGCTTTTGCTCATAGCGGGCACGCCGTGCCGGATCGTGCAGGGTCTGGAACGCGTGTTCGATAAAGCCGAGCTGGTTATCGCGCTCGCTGCCGTGCGGCTCGCTGGCGATGCGCTGCTTGAGGCTGGCATAGGCCTCGGAAATGGTTGCCGCGTCGGCATCGCGCGCCACCCCCAAAACTGCGTAAAGCGTCTTTTTGGATTGACTCACTTTGGCATCCGCATCGGCTGGGTGGCTCATGATAGCGCAGCAGGCCGCAGCGGGCAGCCCATGCAGCAGCCCGGCGCGGGTGAAAAAAAGACGGCCCCAGGCGGGCCGTCTTGATCGCGAACAGGTTCTAAGGCCGGCGCTTAGCTGTAAGCATCGATGCTCGGGCAGGAACACACCACATTGCGGTCGCCGTAGGCGTCGTCAATGCGGCCCACGCTTGGCCAGAACTTGTTGTCGCGCACCCATTCCAGCGGGTAAGCGGCCTCCTCGCGGCTGTAAGGCCGCTCCCAGGCGCCAGTCACCACGAACTGGGTGTGCGGGGCGTGCTTGAGCGGGTTGTTGTCCGCCGGCCATTCGCCCTTGCCCACCTTGTCCACTTCGGCGCGGATGCTCACCATGGCTTCGATAAAGCGATCGATCTCGGCCTTCGATTCCGACTCGGTCGGCTCGATCATAAAGGTGCCGGGTACCGGGAAGCTCATGGTCGGGGCGTGGAAGCCGTAGTCCATCAGGCGCTTGGCCATGTCCACTTCGGTGATGCCGGTAGCGGCCTTCAGCGGGCGCAGATCGACAATGCACTCGTGCGCCACGCGGCCGTTCTTGCCGGTGTACAGGATCGGGTAGTGGGCGCTCAGCTTCTTGGCCAGGTAGTTGGCGTTGAGCAGGGCCGCTTGCGTTGCCTTCTTCAGGCCATTGCCGCCCATCATGCGGATATACATCCAGCTGATCACCAGGATGGAGGCCGAACCGAATGGCGCGGCCGACACCGCCGATTGGCCACGGTGCGGGCCATCGATCGGGGCGACCACGTGGTTGGCGGCATGCGGTGCCAGATGTGCCTTCATGCCGATCGGGCCCATGCCGGGGCCGCCGCCGCCGTGCGGAATGCAGAAGGTCTTGTGCAGGTTCATATGCAGCACGTCGGCGCCGATTTCGGCCGGCTTCACCAGGCCCACCTGCGCATTCATATTGGCGCCGTCCATATACACCTGGCCGCCATGGCTGTGGATGATGGCGCAGATATCGCGGATCGCCTCTTCATACACGCCATGGGTGGACGGGTAGGTGATCATCAGGCAGGCGAGGTTGGCGCTGTGTTGCTCGGCCTTGGCTTTCAGGTCGTCCACATTGACGTTGCCCTTTTCGTCACAGGCAACGACGACGACTTGCATCGACATCATCTGCGCGGTAGCCGGGTTGGTGCCGTGGGCCGATTGCGGAATCAGGCAAATATTGCGATGGCCTTCGCCGCGCGCTTCGTGATAACGGCGGATCGCCAGCAGGCCAGCGTATTCGCCCTGCGCGCCCGAGTTGGGCTGCATGCAGATGGCGTCAAAGCCGGTGATGGCCTTCAGCTGCTCCGAGAGGCCCTCGATCATTTCCAGATAACCACGGGTTTGCGAGGCGGGGGCAAACGGGTGGATATCGCCGAACTCGGGCCAGGTCACCGGGATCATCTCGGCGGTGGCATTGAGCTTCATGGTGCAGGAGCCGAGCGAGATCATCGAGTGATCGAGCGCCAGGTCCTTGTTCTGCAGCTTGCGCATAAAGCGCAGCATTTCCGTTTCGGTGTGGTGCGCGTTGAAAACAGCGTGGGTGAGGATGGCATCGCTGCGCAAGGCCAGCTTGGGCAGATGGGTGATGCGTTCCTGATCGAGCAGCTCGACATCGAGCGCCTTGGCGGCATCGCCGACCAGGGCGGTCCACAGGGCCTTTACATCGTCGCGGCTGGCTTTTTCACCAAAGCTGATGCCGAGCTGGCTGGACGACACGTGGCGCAGGTTGTAACCGGCGGCGGCGGCGGCTTCGAAGGCGATATGCGCCTTGGCACCCAGATCGACCACCACGGTGTCGAAGAAATGACGGGTCTGCACCGTTACACCCACGCGACGCAGGCCTTCGGCGAAGATGGCGGTGAGGCGATGGATGCGATCGGCAATGCGCTTGAGGCCAACCGGGCCGTGGTAGACGGCATACAGCGAGGCGATATTGGCCAGCAGCACTTGCGAGGTACAGATATTCGAATTGGCCTTCTCGCGGCGGATATGCTGCTCGCGGGTCTGCAGGGCCATGCGCAGGGCCGGCTTGCCATTGGCGTCGATCGATACGCCGATGATGCGGCCCGGTACCGAGCGCTTGTATTCGTCCTTGGTGGCAAAGAAGGCGGCGTGCGGGCCACCAAAGCCCATCGGCACGCCAAAGCGCTGCATCGAGCCCAGCGCAATATCGGCGCCGAGGCTGGCCGGGCTCTTCAACACCACCAGGGCCATCGGGTCGGTGGCCAGCGCCACCAGGCCGCCCATGGCCTTGACGGCAGCGATGGCCGCTTCCAGATCAACGATTTCGCCGTTGACATTGGGGTACTGGAACAGCGCGCCGAACACTTCGTGATCTTTCGCTTCGCCCGGAGCACCGTAGATCAGTTCCCAGCCGAATGCCTTGGCGCGGGTCTTGAGCACGTCGATGGTCTGCGGGAAGGCGTCGCGATCGACAAAGTAGCGGTTCGATTGCGACTTGGACACGCGGCGCGCCATCGCCATGGCTTCGGCGGCGGCGGTGGCTTCGTCCAGCAGCGAGGCATTGGCCAGCTCCATGCCGGTGAGGTCGAGCACCACTTGCTGGTAATTCAGCAGGCACTGCAGGCGGCCCTGGCTGATCTCGGCCTGATACGGCGTGTAGGCGGTGTACCAGGCCGGGTTTTCGAACACATTGCGCAGAATCACCTTGGGGGTGATCACTTCGCTGTAGCCCATGCCGATAAAGGCGCGGGCCACCACATTCTTCTTGGCAATGGCAGACAACTCGGCCAGCGCCGCTTCTTCGGTCACCGCATCGGGCAGGGCCAGCGGCGTGCCGCCGAGGATGGTGGCGGGCAGGGTGGTTTCGACGAACTGGTCGAGCGATTCGGCGCCGACCTCCTTGAGCATCGCCGCAATCTCGCCCTCGTCGGGGCCGATGTGGCGGTGGATGAATTCATTGCTGTTTTCGAGGGCGGAGAGCGGCGTCATGGTAGGACCTTGTCGGTTAGCCAGGCGGGATACGGCACGGCATACACAGGAATGGCAAACCGGCCGCTTGTGGCGACCGGTGGGAGGGCTGCTGGAAAGCCAAACCCAAGTCTGTAAACACAGAGACCGGGGAGAACACAGAGCACACAGAGAAAACCCGATTGATGGATTTGTCTTTCTCTGTGTCCTCTGTGCTCTCAATGCCCTCTGTGTTTACAGGTTTTGGGTTTTGAATTCCTTACGCGCCGATTTCGGCAGCGTAGGCGGCGGCGTCCATCAGGCTGTCGAGGTCGGCAGCATTGGCCGGCTTGATCTTGAAGAACCAGCCAGCGCCATACGGGTCGCTGTTCACCGTATCGGGGGCGTCGGCCAGGGCTTCGTTCACCGCCACGATTTCGCCGGCGATCGGGGCGTAGACGTCGGACGCGGACTTCACCGACTCCACCACGCCGGCACCAGCATCGGCAGCCAGCTTGGCGCCCACGCTCGGCACTTCCACAAACACCACATCGCCCAGCAGGCTTTGCGCGTGATCGGTAATGCCGACGGTAACGCTGCCGTCGGCTTCAACGCGCAGCCACTCGTGGCTGGCCACATATTTCAGATCGCCGGGGATATTGGTGCTCATGGGTTCGCTTTCTCGTTGGTCGGCACGGGAATGCCGGTTTTATCGTTTGCCGGTACGGCTAAAGGCCGGGCTGGATTCTAGCAAATGTGTAGTGGGTTCCGCTGCAGTTACCGGCAAGGGAACCATCACGGGTCACTTCTTTGCTGCTGCCTTTGCATCCTTGCTGGCGGGCTTGGCGTCCTTGCCAGCCGGCTTGTCCTTGGTCAGCAGGGCATTGATGGTGGCAAACAGCTGCTGGCCGTTTTCGTCACCGCCCTTGGCGCTGACCACATACTTGCCATTGACCACGAAGGCCGGCACGCCAGTGAGCTGATAGGTAGCCACATTCTGTTCCTGGCGCTTAAGTTCGGCCTGCATGCTGAACGCGCCGTAAGCGCCTTCGAACTGCTTGCGATCAACGCCTTGCTTGCTGATCCAGTCGAACAATTTGTCCTGGTCGCGCAGCTCGATCTTGTCCTTGTGGATCGCGTCGAATACCTTGGGCGTCAGCGCTTCCACCTTGCCCAGCGATTTGAGCGCCACAAACAGGCGGCCATGGCCTTCCATATCGCTGCGGCCGGCAAACAGTGCATGCTCACGGCGGAATACCACGTCCTTGGGCAGGGTCTTGGCCCAGGCTTCCACAAATGGCTCGTAGTGGAAGCAGTGCGGGCAGCCATACCAGAAGAATTCGATCACTTCGCCCTTGCCGGGAGTGGCAATCGGCTGCGGGGTTTTCAAGACCTGGTAGTCAGTGCCGGCCACCGGCTCGGCGGCGTTGACGCCAAATGCGGCCAGGGCAGCAAGGCCAAACAAAACGGAGCGACGGGTAATTGCGTGCAGCATGGTCTGATCCTTGAACAAGATAAGGGTTGAAAAGCGGACGCAAGCCTTGCGCCCGCCGGTCTGTTTGGTCGGCGACTTACTCGAACACTTTCTTGCCATTGCGTACGAACGGCATCTTCACTACGCGGGCCGGCTGCAAAGTGCCGCGCACATCCACCTGGACGGTATCGCCGACCTTGGTGGCCAGTGGCACGCGCGCCATGGCGATCGACACCTTCAGGCTGGGCGAGAAGGTACCGGAGGTGATCTCGCCGTCGCCGGCCTCGGTCACCACCTTCATATGGCCGCGCAACACGCCCTTGCCCTCGTACACCAGGCCCACTTGCTTCAATAGGCCCGCCTTGCCGGCAGTGCGATCAGCACGCTCGGCTTCGATCACGCTGCGGCCGACAAAGTCGCGGCCTGCTGGCTCCCAGGCAATGGTCCAGCCCATGCCGGCTGCCAGTGGCGAGACGCTGTCATCCATTTCATTGCCGTACAGATTCATGCCCGCCTCAAGCCGCAAGGTGTCGCGCGCACCGAGACCCGCCGGTGCGACGCCAGCCGCCAGCAATTGGTTCCAGAAGGCAATCGCTTCGCCGGCCGGCAGGGAGATTTCCAGGCCGTCTTCACCGGTGTAGCCGGTGCGGGCGAAGAACCATTCACCATGGGGCAGGCCCTGGAACACCTGCAGGCTGTCGATCAGCGCGGCCGCATCGGGCTTGGCCGCCTTGGCTTTGGCAATGGCATTGGGGCCTTGCACGGCGATCATCGCCAGATCGCGGCGCGGGCTCAGTTCCACGCCAAAGCTGGCGGCGATCGGGCTCATCCAGGCCAAGTCCTTATCGGTGGTGCCGGCATTGACCACCACGCGGTAGCCCCAGCTGGTGCGGTAGACGATCAGATCGTCGATCACCCCGCCCGCTTCGTTGTACATGCCCGAGTACAGCGCCTTGCCATCAAAGGCCAGCTTGGCCACATCGTTGCCGATCAGCTTCTGGAAGAACTCGGTGGCACGCTCGCCGCGCACATCGACCGCCGTCATATGGCTCACATCGAACATGCCGGCATCGCCGCGCACCGCATCGTGTTCGGTAATCTGCGAGCCATAGTTGATCGGCATTTCCCAGCCGGCAAAGTCCACCATCTTGCCATTGCAGGCCAGATGGGCGTCGAACAGAGGGGTACGATTGGGCATGTTGTTTTTCCTTGGTTTGATGGGGTTCAACGCGGCGCCGGCATGACGATCACGGTTTATAGACCAGGTGGCCATCCAGCAGGTATTCACCGGGCGCGATCTTGCCAGTTAATTCGATGCGGTCAAATGGCACTTGCCTGCCATCGACGACAATATGGGCCGGAATCGGCTTGCCGGCGTACTGGCCCAGGGCGGTATCGGCGCGCGGGTAATCGACGGGCGCGGCCGGCTGGGCGGGGCGTTCCGCCGCCAGCTGCGCACGCGCCGCCTCACGTGCGGCCAACTCGCCGGCTTGCTCGGGCAATAACCGTAGATACAGCTTGAAGCCCCATACCGGCAGCACCACGCGGCGCACCCGCTTTTCATTGTCGATTACGCAAGCGACGCCGAATTTGGCGTGGCAGGCCGGGCAGTCGGCAGTGGCCGCCAGCGCCAGATGATCTTCCACCAGCCTTGCAATGCCGTGCATATGCTTGGCCTGCAGCATCTGCCCGCATTGCACGCAGGGCTTGGAAAACTGCTTGATGATGGCGCCGCTTTTGAAGCGACAGGGCAGGTAGTGATCAATACGCTCGGTTTTTTGCATGACTCAATTCACTTGCAGCAAGCCTGTCATCAGGGCAGGCCAAACAACACAAACCGGGCAATGTTCACCAGCCAGTGCACGCCGGTAACGGCCCAGACGCTATTGCCACTGGCGCGATAAACCGCGCTGTAATACACGCCGGCGAGCAACGCCAGCATGGCAAACAGCGGCCCGCCGCCCAGGTGTGCCAGGCCGAACAGGGTGGCAGTGAGCAGGATTTCGCCCACCTTGCCGAGCCGGTGCAGATGATCCTGCACAAAGCGCCGGAAGAAAAAATCTTCGGCAATGCAGCTGGGCAGGTTGCCGACGATAAACCACAGCACCGGCCAGCTCAGCGCCGGTTGCCAGTGCACAAAACCGCTGAGCCAGGCCAGCAGCGGCAAACTGCCCAGTGCCAGCCCCAGCCAGGCCCAGCAGGCGCGATTCCAGCGCCACGGCGAGGGCAGGATCAGCGCCAGGCTGATGCCGATAAACAGCTTGTCGGCATTGAGGCTGAGCGGGCCGGCGCTGATGCGCCCGAAACCCTTGATCAGCCCGAAGCCGATAGCCAGGCCCAGCACACCCGCCAGCACAAAACCAGCCGCCTTTGCGCGGCGCTGGCCGAAGCGGGCGAGCAGCAGGCTGACAATAAAGCCCGTGGCGCCGGCCAGCGCTAGCCAAGGCATGGTCTGCTAGCCCTGCGGTGCGTCGCTTGGCGGCTCGGCAGCCGGTGCCGGTGGCGCATCGCCCTCGGCGACTGCCACTTCTGCCTCCACCTCGGCCTCGGCCGCTTCGGCGATCTCTTCTTCCTCTTCCACCACCGCCACTGGCTCACCCGCTTCCAGCAGGCGGCATTCCAGCGACAGTTCCAGATAGTCGGTGCTGATCAGCTGCAGCTTGACCGGCGTACCGCGGGCCAATTCCGGCAGGCCGGCGATGCGCAGCATCAAGGGCAGGCCGGTGAAGCGCACCAGGTTTTCCTTGATGACAGTGGCGCCGATTTCCTTCACGCCTTCCTGCTCCAGCCACTTCAGGCACCAGTAGCGCTCCATGCGGCCCTGGAATTCGGCATAGGCGTTATAGGTCTGGTCGAAGTCGCGCAGGGCGGCAAACAGCATCGGGTCGCGCTGCGCATAGCGTGGCGGCTCGCCGCTGAGCATGGCCAGCAGCTGTTGCTGGTTGATAAAGTCGGCGGCGCGGCGCAAGGGCGAGCTGGCCCAGCTGTACTGCGCGACACCGAGGCCGACATGCGGCGAAGGCTGGGTGGTCATGCGTACCCGGCCCATGCTTTGCGCACGGTAGATGGCCGGAATGCGCGCATCGGCCAGCTGTTTGCCCCAGGTGCTATTGCACAGGATCATCAGCTCGGCCACCAGCTTGTCCATCGGGCTGCCACGCTTGCGTGGGTAGATGCGCACCCGCTTGCTGCCGTCGGCCTCGCGATCAATGGCAAAGCTGTAATCCGGCCGCTCCACCCGGTTCGGATCATGCTTGCCGCGCGCTTTTTCCAGCGCGATGGCGAAGCGGTGCAGGTAAAGCAGCTCCGATTTCCACGGGTAGTCCGGGCCGCCATCGGGCAGGGCGACCGTTTCTTCGTTGAACACCGGGTCGAGGTCGTGGTGGCGCAGGTTGGCGGCGATATGCACGCGGTCGAGCCGGCTTTCGCTGGCCACGATGTCGAATTCTGGCGTTACCGTTACATACAGGCTCACCGCCGGGCAGTCTTGCCCTTCGGCCAGGGTAAAGCGCTCCACCACGGCGTCGGGCAGCATGGTGATCTTGTCGCCGGGGAAGTAGACGGTGGACAGGCGTGCCAGCACCACCTGCTCCATCACCGAGTCTTTTTCCACCCCCAGGGTCGGCGCGGCGATATGGATGCCGACGCGGGTATTGCCATCGGCCAGCGCGGTGACCGACAGCGCATCGTCGATTTCGGTGGTGGCCGCATCGTCGATCGAGAAGGCGCGCACGCCCGCATCGGGCAGATCGGTCGGCGCCGCCGGCAGGTCGATGGCCGGAAAGCCGATGCCCTTGGGAAAGTATTCAGCGAGGAAGCCATCGAGCAGCCAGGCTTCCACATCGGGAATGGCACCGCAATTGACCAGCAGGCGCAGCACGGTGATATGGCTGGCTTCTGCCGCGGCCGCCACTGCCTTCCATTCGATGGTGTTCTTGTCGGGCCGGTGCAGCAGCGTCTTGATTTGCGACTTGATCGCGTCGGGCAGCGTGCCGGCCTGCATATCGGCCTGCCATTGCGCCATCAGGGCGGCTTCGCGCGCCTTCTTTTCCTGCCCGGCCTTGGCGGCGCGCAGGTTTTCTTCCGGCGCCGCCTTATAGCGGCCACGGCCCTTGCGGTAGAAATACATCGGTGCGCCATGCAGGCGGATCACCATCGCCGCCTGCTCCAGCGGGCTCGGATTGGGGCTGTAGTACTCGCGGGCCAGATCGAGGAAGCCGAACTCCTCGCTGCCGGCCACTTCCCAGATAAAGTCCAGATCCAGCTCGCCGGCCATGGCATTGGCCTGGGCGGTGAAGTCGGCGAGCGACAGCTTGTCGAAGCGGATACGCACATCGTGCGCCTTGATCTTGCTGCGTTTGCCGCGCGCATCCTCGATCTGCAAGGTGGCGTCGGACTCGCTCATGATGGCGGCAACCTTGAAGTCGCCGCTTTCTTCGTAAAAGACGTTCATGCGGGGCCGCCGGCGGGGGCGGTCGGGGGGAGACGGAGAGGCGCGGATTATACCGGAGCGCCAAGCAGCGCGTCCGCCCGAGTATTCGGTTGATTGCATGCCGCACGGCGCAGATGGCGCCGCTCCACAGGCCCGCCCAGCCGCGCAAATGCGGCCTGCAGGCGCTTGTTTACTGCTTTGCACGCAGCATTTGGCCTTCTGGCGAATTTCTGTAAAATCCACTTTTTGAAACAAGGGATTAAACCCCGTGGATATCCAAGTTGGCCTGGTGATGGGCAGCAACTCGGACTGGGAGGTGATGCAACACGCCGCCCGTCAGCTCAAAGCCTTCGGCATCGCCTTCGAGGCGCGCGTTGTTTCCGCTCACCGCACCCCTGACCTGCTGTTTGAATACGCCGAAGCCGCCCAAGCGCGCGGCTTGAAGGCGATCATCGCCGGCGCCGGCGGGGCCGCTCATCTGCCGGGCATGCTGGCTGCCAAAACGGTGGTGCCAGTGCTGGGTGTACCGGTGCCGTCCAAATATCTGCGCGGTGAAGACTCGCTGCTGTCGATCGTGCAGATGCCCAAGGGCATTCCGGTCGCCACCTTTGCCATTGGTGAAGCAGGTGCTGCCAATGCGGCCCTGTTTGCCATTGCCATGCTGGCCAACGAGCTGCCCGAATTGCGTGAGCGCCTCAATGCCTTCCGCGAGACGCAGAAAAACACCGTGCTGGATATGACCCTGCCCGAGGTGGAGTGATGCGCCAGCCCATCCTGCCGCCCGCCATGCTCGGCATTCTCGGTGGCGGCCAGCTTGGCCGCATGTTCGCCGTGGCTGCCAAGACCATGGGCTATCGCGTCACCGTGCTCGACCCCGATGGCAATGCGCCAGCGGCCGACTATGCCGATGTGCATCTGTGCGCGCCGTTCAACGACCATGCCGCCTTGAAGGAAATGGCCGAGACCTGTGCGGCCATCACCACTGAGTTCGAGAACGTCAATGCCGACTCGATGCGCTGGCTGGCTCAGCATGTGCCGGTCAGCCCCTCGGGTGACTGCGTGGCCATTGCGCAGGACCGCATCGCCGAAAAAAGCTGGATCGCCAAGGCTGGCCTCGCCACCGCACCGTATCTGGCCATTGAAACGGTGGAAGGGCTGAACCACGACCTGACGCCCTATCTGCCCGGCATCCTGAAAACCGCCCGCCTCGGTTACGACGGCAAGGGGCAGGTGCGGGTCAAGACGGCTGCGGAAGCGCGTGCCGCCTACGCCGACCTCGGCGGCCAGCCCTGTGTGCTGGAAAAGATGCTGCCGCTGGAACTGGAAGTATCGGCCATCGTCACCCGCAGCAGCCCGCATGAAGTGGCAGTGTTTCCGGTAGCCGAGAATCGCCACGCCAAGGGGATACTCGATATCAGCATCGTGCCGGCACAGATCGACCCGGCGCTGGCCGCCAAGGCGCAGCAGATGGCGCTGAAGCTGGCCGAGGCGCTCGATTATGTCGGCGTGCTGGCAGTGGAGTTCTTCGTGCTGCAGGGCGGCGAACTGGTCGTCAATGAAATGGCGCCACGTCCGCATAATTCCGGCCACTACACCATCGATGCCTGTGTCACCAGCCAATACGAGCAACAGGTGCGCGCCATGTGTGCGCTGCATCCGGGCCGCACCGATCTGTTGAGCCCGATCGCCATGGTCAATCTGCTCGGCGATGTGTGGCAGGCCGATGGTGGCGAGCCGAAATGGGATGTGCTGATGCAGGCGCCGAACGCCCATCTGCATCTTTACGGCAAAAAGGAAGCGCGACCGGGGCGCAAGATGGGCCACTTCTGCGTGCTGGCCGATAGTGCCGAGGCGGCGCTGGCGCAAGCTGAAGCGATCAAGGATACGCTGGCGCCATGACCGGGGCGCTGGCTGCGCTGCGGCAGGTGCTGACGGCAGCAGCCGAGCCCGGCCGCGCACCGGCCATGCGCGCCTATATGCGCGAGCAGTTCGATTTTCTCGGGGTGCCGACCCCGGCGCGGCGCCGGGCCGCCAAGGCCTTTATCCACGCTGGCCGCGATATGGATTCCGCCCAGCTGCTGGCCTTGGCCGAACAGCTATGGCAGCAGCCGGAGCGTGAATTCCAGTATGTGGCGATCGATCTGCTCGACCGCCATATTGCCCGCCTGACGCCCGACAGCCTGCCGGCGCTTGAGGCGCTGGTGCAAAGCAAGCCCTGGTGGGATAGCGTTGACGGACTGGCATCGTGGGTGATCGGCGGCCTGGTCGGTCGGCATCGCGCCCTGCAGGCGCGCATGGACCAGTTGAGCCGCCACCCGGATATCTGGCTGCGCCGGGTCGCTATCCTGCATCAGCTCGGCTACAAAACCAGCACCGATCACGCACGCCTGTTCGACTATTGCGCGGCCAATGCCGGTGACGCCGAATTCTTTATCCGCAAGGCCATAGGCTGGGCCTTGCGTGAATATGCCTACACCGCCCCCGATGCGGTGCGGGACTTTGTCAACGCCACACCGCTTGCGCCGCTATCACGGCGCGAAGCCCTGAAACACTTCGCCAAGGAGCCAGCATGAGCGGCATCACCACCACCAATCTGAAAAGCCTGAAAAAGATCTACAGCGGCAAGGTGCGCGATCTGTACGAGATCGACGCGCAGCGCATGCTGATGATCGCCACCGATCGCCTGTCGGCCTTCGATGTGATCCTCAACGAGCCGATTCCGGCCAAGGGGCAGATTCTTACGGCGATCTCCAACTTCTGGTTCGACAAGCTCCGCGATTTGGTGCCCAGCCACTTTACCGGCGATAAACCCGAGGACGTGGTCAGCGCCGAAGACCTGCCGCAGGTAGAAGGCCGTGCGGTGGTGTGCAAACGCCTCAAGCCAGTGCCGGTCGAGGCGGTGGTGCGCGGCTATATCGTCGGCGGCGGCTGGAAAGACTACAAAGCCACCGGCAAGGTGAGCGGCATTACCTTGCCGGCTGGCCTTATCGAAGCGCAAAAGTTGCCCGAGCCGATTTTCACCCCGTCGACCAAGGCGGCGGTAGGGGATCATGACGAGCCGATTTCCTTCGAGCAGACCTGTGACTTGATTGGGGCCGACCTCGCAGCCAAGGTGCGCGACACTGCCATCAAGCTCTACCTGGCCGCCAGCGAATACGCCGCCACCCGCGGCATCATCATCGCCGACACCAAGTTCGAATTCGGCCTCGATGAGCACGGCACGCTATGCCTGATGGACGAGGCCCTGACGCCGGATTCCAGCCGCTTCTGGCCGGCCGACCAATACCAGCCGGGCAGCAATCCACCCAGCTACGACAAGCAGTTTGTGCGCGACTGGCTGGAAACCACCGGCTGGAACAAGACTCCGCCAGCACCGGCCCTGCCGGCCGAGGTGGCCGAGCGCACCGCCGCCAAGTACCGCGAAGCGCTGGAAAAGCTGACTGGCTGATATCTAAGGAAGCGCTGAATAGATCGGGTTTTCAACCAGCATCACCGGCCCCGGGAAACCCGGGCCTTAAGCTGCAGCACGTATGTGGATGTGTTCAGCGTTTCCCCGGGCGGCAAGTAGTGCCCCTGTTGGCTGAGCCGTCGCCTGGCCAGCGCTAGCGCGGCAATGCGGCGATTTTCTGCTGCAGCTGGCCAAGCATGCCGGCCGGCGGCCAGTGTGCTGCCACCAGCATGCCGCGCGCCAGCTCGGCGCCGCCGGCTTCGGGCGGCGCATATTCGGCCACCATCACTGCCACCTCGCTATGGGCAAAGTAGTGCGCCAGTGCCGCCTGCAAGGCAGCCAGATTGCCGCTGTCGTGCGCTGCCGCGTGGCTGGCCAGCCAGTCCTGCTTGCCCAGCATGCGCCAGCGGCTGTCACTGCGGGTTTGCGGTAGTTCCTCACCCCAGCGGCGCCACCAGCCGCGCAGATGTGAATCAGCCAGGGCCGGATGGGCCGCCGCCGGCTGCTGCGGGTCGCGATAAAACAGCCAGCCACGCAGCCAGGCCATGGCCTCGATATCGCCATGGATGCCGCCCGGCAGGCAGGCGCGGCCTGCTGCGCTGGCGGCCAGGCCAAGCTGATGGTGGCACAGGCGATCGAGCTTGAGGTCGAAGGCATCGCGCAGGCCCGGGCCGACGCAATGCACGCCGGTCGAGGTATCGAGCACCAGATAGATTTTTACCGCCAGCTCGATATGCAGGCAGTGGCCGCGATCGGCCTGCAGCAGAAAGTCGAACTCGCCATGGCTGATTCCGTTCACCCGTACCGGCAACTGGCTGGCCAGCAAGCGGTGTTGCGGCAGACTGGTCAGCGCCGTGTGCATCAGCTGCTCGGCATAGCGGCCAAGCCGGAATGGCTGCTGGGGCGACCATTGCGCCAGCTGTGCATCCAGCGCTGCCTGGGGCAGGCTGCGCCACCAGTGCTCGCCGAGTGTCGCGTCTCCCAGTCGTGCATTGGACGGCAATGGTGCGCTGCTGATCAGCGAGGGCGAGCACAGCAGCCAGTGCAGGTCGGCAAGGCGCTGCATCAGCCCGGCCGCTTGCGGAAGGCCCAGATCGCCGCCAGCGCCGTCACGGTAGCGACCAGGCTGATCACCACCCAGAAACCATGCGGATGCTGGGCCAGCGGAATGCCGCCCACATTCATGCCGAGCAGGCCGGCCACGATATTGATCGGCAGCGCCAGCACGGTAACGATGGTCAGCACGAACAGGCTGCGGTTGGTCTGCTCATTGAGCTGGGCGGCGATTTCTTCCTGCAGCAACTTGATACGCTCGCCCAGCGCGGTCAGATCGTTCAGCACCACGGCAAACTCTTCGGTGGACTGGCGCAGTTCCTGCAAGTCTTCGCTGGCGATCCAGCGTGGCGGGCGGTTCAGCAGGCGGAACAGCGCATTCGGCTCCGGCGCCAGCAGCCTTTGCAGGCGCACCAGCACCCGGCGCAAGGCGCCAAGATCGGCGCGCTGGGTGTCGACGCGGTTCTGCAATAGCTTGTCTTCGATGCTATCGACCCGGCTGGTGGTCTGGCGCACGATCTGCACCAGCACATCGGCCTGATCGCGCAATAGATGCACCAGCAATTCGACCGGCGAGCGAAACGCTTCGCGGCGCTTCACCGCTGCGCGCAGTTTATCGACTGAACGCAAGGGCTTGGTGCGGCTGCTGACCAGCATGCGCCGGTCGGCGCTCAGCCACAGGGTGGAAATATCCGATGCCTCGAAGGCGAACTCGTACAGCACATCGTTGACCACCGCCACCAGGGCGTTGTCGGCGTATTCGATATGGGTGGAACGGGTACCTTCGCGCAGCGCTTCGAAGTAAAACTCGGACAGGTCGAGATTGGCCTTGAGCCAGCGCTCGCACGAGGAATTGGTAAGGTTGAAATGCAGCCAGACGAATTCGTTGCCGGTAGCCGACTCGGGCTGCGCCAGCCAGTCTGCTACCTCGGCGGAATCGAGTTCGCGCCCGGCCGAGCCGGGCGAAAACAGATAGCCACAGATCAGGCCGGTATGGTCGGAACCGTATTGTCGTTCAGCGAGATTCAGGTTCATCGGCCTCCCCCAGCCAGCGTGATGGTTGATCAATACCGGGCGGCGCCGACGCGGCACGCAGGTCGCGCGACCTGCGTGCTGTGCTCACGCGCCCCTAGCGTTTGAAGCGATCTTCTGCCACCTCATCGGCGACCACCGAGGTCGAGCGGCCTTCGCGGTCGGCGCGCTGGAAGATCTCGTGCAGCGTGTCGCCAATCTGGCGCACATGGGCTTCTACATCGCTTTGCGGCTTTTGCAGGTGTTCATAACACACTTTGATGATGCCACCTGCGTTGATAACGAAATCGGGCGTGTACAGAATGCCCATCTGGCGCAGCGTGTCGCCGATATCGGCAGTAGCCAGCTGGTTATTGGCGCCGCCGGCAACGATCTTCACCTTGAGGCGGGGCAGGGTGGCCGGGTTCAGGGTGGCGCCCAAGGCGCAGGGCGCGTAGATATCGGCGGCCACGTCGTAGATCGAATCCACCGGCACCACCTCGGCACCAAAGGCGGCGCGGGCGCGCTCCAGGCGGGCGGCGTCGATATCGGCCACCACCAGCTTGGCGCCGGCTTCATGCAGGCGGCGCGCATAGTCAAAGCCGACATTGCCCAGGCCCTGCAGCGCCACTACCAGGCCTTCCATCGAATCGCGCTTCAGATGATGCTTGACCGCAGCCTGTGCGCCGACAAAGCAGCCCAGCGCAGTGTAGGGCGACGGATCGCCGCTCTCGCCAAGGCCAGCGACATAGCGGGTCTTGTTGGCGACATGGGCCATATCGTCGGTGGTGGTGCCGACATCTTCGGCGGTGATATAGCGGCCACCCAGGCGCTCCAGCGCCTCGCCCAGCGCTTCGAATAGCGCAGGGGTCTTGTCGGTTTTCGGGTTGCCCAGAATCACGCTCTTGCCGCCACCGATCGGCAGGCCGGCCACGGCGTTCTTGTAGGTCATGCCGCGCGACAGGCGCAGCACATCGGTAATCGCCTCATGTTCGCTGGCGTAGTTCCACATACGGCAGCCGCCCATGGCAGGGCCGAGATGGGTGTTGTGCACGGCCAGAATGGCCTTCAGGCCGGACTTGGGCTCCGAGACAAACACCACTTGTTCGTGGTTGTCGAAATTCGGTTCGTTGAATACAAAGGCGGTCATCGCTTGTGGCTCCGCGCGGAATGCAGCAGCGCGGTCGCGTGGGCCGGGCACCGTTGTTCCGCAGTAGGTGTGAGGTAGGCACAGCCCCCGACGGTAATCCCGGGCTGCAAACAGGCTGGCAATCGTGTCGCCAGCCCGGCCGGCATCGTAATACCTGCGTCGAATTCGCGAAAGCCTGGCGCTTACTGCTCGATGGCGCCGATATCGATGGCGGGACCAATGCGGCGCGGCTGGCCGCGCCAATCGCTACTACCCGTTACCGCCGCGCCAAGGTCCAGACCGCGATTGACGGCGGGTGACTGCGGCGATGGTGTGAAGTTGGATGCCGCTGGGTCGATCAGCTGCGGGTTGGCAAACAGCGATTGTGCATCGCCCTGGCTGGCGGCCTGCAGGGCGGCGAGGCTGGTGAGGGTCTTGCCATTCCAGCGCCAGCTCGGGCTGCCGCTGCTGAAATAGAGATTGCCATCCATGCTGACCGGGGCTTGTGCATAGCTGGTCGCCTGGCTCAGCAACACGCCCTGGGCGCTGGCGCTGAGCAGATTGTTCTTGAACACATTGCCGCTGGCATTGAAGGCAATGGCGAATTCGCCGCTGCCGCTGCCCGATGTGTCGTTCTGGTACAGGGTGTTGTTGACGATGGTGCAGCGGCTGGTGCCGCCCACGCTGGCGCTATAGCCGCCAATCGAGATGCCGACCGTATTGTTCTGGTAGATCAGGTTATTGCGCACCGTGACAAAATCGCTGGCTGTCCCCTTGTGCTCGCTGGCCACTTCGATACCGATATCGGCGGCGCGAATGGTATTGCCCTCGATCAGGATGCGGGTGCCGCCATCCACATAGATGCCGCCCGCCGAATAGGCTTTGTACGCCGGATTGGCCAAGGAGGAGATGTTGTAGACGGTGTTGCCACTAAGCACGCCATCGCGCGCCCGGTCAAACGCCGCCTGCGGTGCTGTGCCTTCGTAGCCGATGATGTCGATGCCGATATTGTTGTTGTCGTGCACCTTGTTCCCGGTCACGGCGAAATACTGCACATTGCCGTTGATTGCCATCGACTCGCTGGAGCCGGTGCTGAGGCTATCCAGCTCATTGCCGTCGATCACCAGCTGCTTGATCGACGCCGGCGCCTCGCTACCGTACACCACCAGGCCGAAGGCATTGCCGCTGCTGCTGGCAACCGTGGTCTGGATTTGGTGCACATGGTTGTCGCGCAACGCGATCTGCGAGCCGGAGCCCTGCACCAGAATTCCAGCCACCACCGCGCCGGCAGTATTGCTGCGGTAATTGCGCAGCTCGAAGCCGCTGATGCTGACATGACTGGCCCGATCCAGCGTCAGCAAGGCCGTGGTGCCGGCCAGTGCGCTAAGGGTGCTGCCATCAAGAATCGGCACTTCACCCGGATAGGCGCGCAGGCTGATTTCGCCACCGGCCGTGCCCGATTTGCCAAGCGTGACCCGCTCGCCGTACACGCCACCGCGCACATAAATGGTGGTGCCCGGCGCCGCGCTATCCACCGCCCGCTGGATGGTGCGCCAGGGCTGGTCGAGCGTGCCGGCCGCCGCATCATTGCCGCTGCTGGCGACATAACGGTTAATGCTGGCCTGCATGACGGGTGCGGAATAGACGGTGGCGTAATTGCCCTTGCCCAGCATATCGGCCCAGTCGCGGCCAAAGCCGACATACACCTGTGCCTGGTTGAGCAAGCTCGCATCGATACTGCCGCCAAGCAGATCGAGCAGCAATTGATCATCAGTGCTGGCCAGCAATGGCGCAGGCGGCGCAGCGCCATCCCAGGCCGCCCAGCCCGCCGGCCCGCGTACAAACAGGGTATTGCTGCCCTTGAGCTGCGCCGCCACCCACAAGGACTTGCTCAGCCCGGCATCGCCCGGGTTGGCCGTGACCTGCGCATATAGCTGCGGCAGCGCTTCGCTACTGGCGCGGAAGGCGGTGGCAGCGAGCGGGTCGGCGTGGGCGAGGGTGGTGAACAGCAGAAACAGGCAAAGAAAGGGAGTCTGGATTGGGCGCATGCCTTCATTGTGATGGCGGCCAGGCACAACAACAAGCGCGCAACCAGGAGCAGATTGCCAAGGGCGATGGCATGGCGCCACTGCCACTCAGTGCAGCGACAATATTCGCGACGTCGCGTGGTAGCGATTGCGGAAGGTCACGCTCTGAACAGCGCCGACGATGCAATTCATGACTGTGGGCACACACCTTCGGTCAACTTGCGCAGGGCCTTGCTGCGCACTTGCCCCCAGAGGTAAGACTGCTCGTCGTCGGAAATGCACTCATAGCCTTCCAGCGTGGCGAGGATCTGATGGGCTTCGGTCTTGTGCCCGGCTTGGTTGAGCGCATAGGCAAGGTCTGCCGGGTAGAGCAAGCTGGGCTTGCGCAGCTTGGCCCCATAAAGACGTTGGCTAAGGTTGGGTTGATTGCGCTGGCTATAGGCGGCAAAGCGCATCTGGCGCAGACCTTCTTCGGTCTTGCCCAGTGCGAGAAGTACCCAGGCGTGGTCGAGGGCCAGGCCATCATGGGCGTCGTGGCGCAAGGGGGCATACGGCGGGCTGGCCAGCAGCGCCTCGGCCTGTGTCGGCTGCTGGTGCTGCAGCAGAAACCAGACGCGCGCCTTGCCGATATCGGCCAGGTAGCCGGCACTGGCCGGGTCGTTTTCCACCTGCCGGGCAACGGTTTGCAGCATGGCGCCGGCCTCGGCGGACTGGCCTTGCTGGTCGAGCTGCTGTGCCAGCCGGATGCGGGCGGCTACCGTGGCGCCATAGTGGCGCGGCGCCAATGTGCTCATGGTGTCGATGGCCGCTTGCAGGGCAACGTGCCGATCCGGGCGCCCATCCGCCTGCTGGTAGACCTGCAGCAGGCGCTGGTTGATCAGCTCATCAATCGTGGTGAACTGACCGTCTTTCCCCGTCGCTACCAGCTTGTCGATGGCAGCGGCCGCAAGGCTGCCG
>NZ_JAYRLZ010000043.1:0-21207 GCF_041904975.1 Chitinimonas sp.
TGACGAGGCGCACATAGAGGCGCCGCAGGCGCAGAGTCAGCGGCACTAGCAAACCCAGTAGCAGTGCCCACGGCCGCAGCAAATCGCTCAGCGACGCGATATGCGCATCAAGGCCGACCATGGCAAGCACAGCGGCAGAGCCGCCTGCGGCGCTGGCAGCATGGGTTTGCAGCGAGGCGGACATGAGGCGTGGCTCAAGGACAGGCAATACCACCAGACACAGCGGCAGCAAGGCCAGCAGTTGTGCCAGCGACAGAGCGCGGAGCCAGCCGGTCGGGATCGGCAGCATGGCGAGGCGACTGACCAGGAACAGGCTGACACCGGCCAGCGCGGGCAGGAAACTGTACTGCGGCCCCACGCAAGCCAGGGTCAGCATCAGCAGCCATAGCCAGGCACCACGGCGACGATGATCGAGCAGATAGACCGCCATGCCCGATATAGTAGCCAGCACCGCCGTCTGCGCCGGGTCGAAACCCTGAAACAGGGCAAGGTGCCCTGCGCGCGCCAGCAGCAGCAATGCTACGAGAAACATCGCGGCCAGCATCCAGCGCGGCATGCGCGCCTGGGCGACCACCTCGCGGCACAGCAGATAGACGGCCGCAAGCAGGACCAGCTTGCCCAACAGTGCCGCCAAGGCGATGTTGTAGCTATCGCCATACAAGCCCTGCAGCAGCGCCAGCAGGGCAAACTGGACATCGGCGCTACCGGGCATGGCTGCCCCAGCAGGCAACAGCAGCGCCAGATCCAGCGAAATACTGGCCGGCAGTCCAGCCGGCAGATGCTTGCTCAGCAGCAATAGCGCCAGCGTCGCCGCCAGCATGATTGCCCGCATGAATATGTCGGAAGGAGAAAAACAGGATGACTTCATGAGCCTGCGTGGCGCCGGTTGCAGCCCAATGCTGGGCAAGGAACGGGTTATTCAGCGGCGAGCAGGATGAGGCCAAGCGTGGCGACAGGCCACTAATCAAAGCTAATTTCGACAGTCCGCTCACTAAGGAGAGGACCATAGCGGGGTAAATGCCGCTCAGGGCGGTGTAGCGTAAACAGCGACACGCTTCAACCGTTTCGCCATCTCGCTACGCCCTCAGCCGGATAGCCCGGCGAACGCCCGCAAACAACCGCCCCAGCAAAGGGCGGCAGCCTGCAAAGTGGCCGGATCCAAGCCGGGCAGATCAGCGCGCGTACGCTTCTTCGATATCGGCCAGCGTCAGATGCCAGCGCTCCAGCAGATGGCTGTAAATGGCCAGCTCGGCCTCGGAAATCGATTTGTCGGCCTTGGCCATGTCCAGCGCCAGGGTTGCCACCAGCAATTGCTTGTGCGGATCAGTCACATCATCGAGCAGCAGATCGATACGCGAGCGGTCAATCAGCTGGATGCGCCCTTCGTCGTCAGCCTCGTCGGACAGATCATTGCAATAGGCATGCAACACCTCGATAAAGCGGGTACGGCTGATGCCCAGCGCTTCGTAGATATGCAAGGTTTCCAGGCTGTCGATTTCCCGGACATCCATATTGCCATCGCTCATCATCAGCATGACAAGCAGGCGCGCCATGGCCTCAGGGCTATTCTGTGCGTACCGTTTCATGTTTTTTCATCTCCATACTCATGACTGCCGAAAAAGCCGGTGGAACACTGGCGGGTCTGCGGGTTTCGATATTGATGAAGATCAGGCCGGTCTTGGCGTGCAGGATATCCTTGCCATCCGACAGCCGCCACAGGCGGTAAAACACATCGAAACCGTATTTATTGAAGTCGTCGACCATCAACTCGGCGCGTAGCGTATCGCCCCAGAACGCCTCGCCTTTGTAGATCAGGCAGGCGTCAGTCTGGATCAGGCTGCAACCGTGGATTTCACGCTCATTGAAACCAAGCGAAGCGAAGAGACGCAAACGCGCTTCATGCAACAAGGTCAGCGCCGAATCATTTCCGAGATGCCCGCCATAATTGATCTGGCCGATGCCGATAGGCAGGTCGGTGGCAAACAAACAGTGCTCGGGAAGATTGAGGACAAGGCGGGCCATGGCTGCCAGTGTAAGCCGCCCCGACTCGGGCAAGCAACTGGATGCGGGCTATAGTTGTAGCTCCGCTCCACAGCACGAGGCAGATCATGTATCAGCGCATCCTGGTGCCGGTCGACGACAGCGTAACCTCGCGACAGGCCTTGCTGGAAACCAGCCGCTTTTGCTGCGAGCAACATGGCCGCACCCGCCTCGTACATGTCATCGATCTTGCCCAGTTCACCTGGGGTGGCGCCGAGTTTGTCGATGTGGGCGAATTGCAAGGCAATCTGCGCGATAGCGGCACCAAATTGCTGGACAAGGCGGCCAGCGAAATGCGCGCACAGGGAATCGAGGTGGAAACTGCCTTGGTCGAAATCTGGGGCGGGCAGATTTCTGCCGCCATTACCCGCGACGCCGAAACATGGCAGGCTGATATCATCGTGATGGGCTCGCACGGCTGGACCGGCCTCGACCACCTGCTGCTGGGCAGCGTTGCCGAGGGAGTGGTACGCCATGCCAGCCGGCCGGTGCTGATCATTCCGGTCAAACGCGCCTGAAGCCGGCAGCGATACCCGGAGCTGACCGCTTTGCATAAGAGCGCTCGATGGGCGCCCGCTTTATCGGTCTCGCCGGTCAAGTACAGCGCTACAGCGGTTTTCCTTGCGCCAGCTGAGTCATGCGGACCCTCCTTGGCAGTTCACGCACTTTGCCATGGCGAGCAACACTACCGACAATGTCGGGTCATTTTTCTGAAAGCAGTCAACGTGGCAGATTCAAGCAAGCCGACGATACCTTTGCATGTCAACGATCATCGTCGCGATATTCTCGGTTTTCGCTATATCTATCCGGTAGTATCGCGCCGCGCCGGCGGGGTTTCGGTCGGCATCAACCTGAATCCGAACAATGCCTGCAACTGGCGGTGTATCTACTGCCAGGTACCGGATCTGCGCCGTGGCGGACCACCCGACATCGACCTTGCCCTGTTGCGTGAAGAGTTGGCCGCCATGCTCGATGAGCTGGTCAATGGCGACTTCATGGTGCGCAACGTGCCCGAATCCGCACGCAGGCTCAACGATATTGCCCTGTCCGGCAATGGCGAGCCGACCGCAAGCAAGCAGTTCGCTGAAGTGATCGACCTGATTGCCGAAGAGACAACCCGATTCGGACTGACTGATCTGAAGCTGGTGCTGATCAGCAACGGCAGCCAGATGTACCGTAGTGAGATCCAGACCGCGTTGACCACCATGAGCCGACTCAATGGCGAGGTCTGGTTCAAGTTCGATCAGGCACCGATCGATGGCTATTCCGACATCAACCAGATTGCGCTGTCAGAAGCACAGATACTGCGCCACCTCAATTTTGCCAGCACGCATTGTCCGACCTGGATTCAGACCTGCATGTTCTGCCGCAATGGTGAGCCACCCGGCGACGAGGCGGTCTCGGCCTATCTTGCAATACTGGAAAAAGCGCTGGAAACAGGCTGTCGGCTTGAAGGCGTGCTGCTGTACGGCGTGGCTCGCCCGTCCACACAGCCCGAAGCCCCGCAAATCAGCGCGGCGCCGCTTGATTGGATGGAAAAAATGGCCAGGAAAATCGAAGCCATCGGACTACCCGTCAAGCTATCAGCCTGACGCTCAAACTGGGCACCAGGCAAGTTCTTGCCCCGAGTCGGCACTACGTATGCGACATCCGGGGCAATCCAGACAGCCCGACGCATACTGGCGGGCAAGCGAGAAGGGAGCGTCCTGATGCCTTCTCGCTGCGCAGGAATTACTGGCTGCCAGCCTCGGGCGCTTGACCGCCCTCTTGCTTGGTCTTGACGGCCTTTTGCAGGCTCTTGAACAAATCCGGGTGGTGGTCGCGTAGATACTCGATGATTTCGAAGTCTTCACGCCGAACCCGGCTGAGGTCGAGCTGCTCCACATGCACGAGGCGCAACAGCTCACGCACCGGCTTGGGCATGTTGCGGCCGCTCTCATAGCGCGACCCGCCACTCTGGGTTACGCCGATCTTGGTCCAGAATTCCTCCTGGTTCATCCCGAGCTTGCGGCGGATATCGCGCGGGTTCAGGACTCTTTCAAAAAGTTTCATCATGGTTCACCGCCTATATGGCAACTTGGTAGTGATATCGGTCTGTCATGCGCGAGATTGGCGACGCTATGCCAATGTGTGACAGTACATTCGTACGACATTCGACCATCCAGCAGGAAAGACCGAAAAGCCGTTCCAGTCGCGAACAGCAGACATCATTTTAAGGTAAGCGAATCTTACTGCGGAACCCGACTATGCGCGAGGCATATTAGCAAAATCTATCGGCAGAGCGAATCGCATCGAATAGTGCTGATGAATCTATTTCTGTTAAGTTGACAAAGACACCTCTGCAATTTGTTAAACTTTCGTACAACTTTCAGCGCAGCACCCAGGCGTGCAGCCATCGGACTAGGCGGAACAATGAGCACATTGGTCGACAAGATCGTTCAAACCATGCGGGCAGACATTTTCAGCGGCAATTTACGCGCCGGTCAGCCGCTCAAACAGGTAGAACTGGCCAATCGATACGGCGTAAGCCCGATCCCGCTGCGCGAAGCCTTGCAGCGCCTGCAAGTGGAAGGTCTGGTCGAATACTTTGCCTACCGTGGCGCCATCGTTGCCCGAACCCGCAAGGCCGAGGCCACCGATATTGTCGATATCCGCAAGGCGCTGGAGTTGCTGGCCTTCGAGCATGCCCTGCCCCATCTGGTTCAATCTCAACTGGTCGAGCTGGAACGATTGACCGAGGCGCTCGATTCGCCGCGCTCGCGCAGCGATGCCAACTATTTTATGGAAAGCAATCTGGCCTATTTCGAGACGCTGCTGGCGCGTAGCAATCGACCGATTCTGCTTGAAATGATCCAGATGAATCTCAAGCGCGCCACCCGCTATTATGCCGAGCTGCTGCGGCAGCGGCCGGATGAGGCCGACCTCAAACCCAGCCGCCGCGACTATCTTGCCGCCATCCACCGCCGCGATCTGCCCGCCTTGCGCGTCATGATCGAGTCACGCCACACCGCGTTTCTGTCTGCCCTTGAATCCGTTCTCGAAGACTGAGGCGCAGCCACATCAAGATTCGTGTGGCGCATTCAACCAGTGATGCAGCTGGTCAAGCGTGAAATACAGCTTGTCGATACCCGCATCCGGCTCTGGCGTTTCGTCAAAGCGCTTCCAGTACCGGTCATGCGCCTTTTTCGATAGCCAACTGTCGGACTCGAGTGCCTGTCGATTCAAATGCACGCCATGGCGAGCCAGCAAGGGCGCAAGCTCGTCTGCCCGGCGCCGCAAGTCTGCGCGGGTGTGTTGATAGGCGTGCTCGCACATGTTTTCGCGGTCGGCATAGCTGAAAACATTGGAGAAGAACATCTCCTCATCGCCATGACTGGGTTCGAACAGCACCACATCAGCGCCTTCATACATGCGCGAGTAGTTCTGCATGCCGACGCGCATGCGCGAATGGATGATGGAGCGGAAGGTCTGCGACAACACCACCGGCAAACCGCCGCGCATCAGGCGATCGCGATTGTTCGGGTGGCCATGCGGGGCCAGCCGCGCATCAAAGGGTACGATGGGATTGATGCAGATCACCAGATCGGACTTCTCATCCAGACTGATCGAGGCGTGCAGTGTCTTCTTCAGCGCGCCATCGACGTAATAGTCGCCATCGATCTCCACCGGCGGAAACAGGCCCGGCAAGGCTGCTGATGCCTGTACTGCCTTGGAGATGGGCACATGGTCATGACCATGCCCGCCAAACTTCACTGACCGCCCGGTATCAAGATCGGTGGCGACGATATACAGCTTGTTGCGCAAGCTGCGAAAGTCATTGGTACGCCCTTTTTGGGTGAATACCTTGGTAAAGAAGCGGTCGATTTCATTGTTGTCGAACATGCCGGTCGGAATGGCGTGAGCGAGCTGCATGAAAGCGCCAGCCACACCTACCTCGCGCGGGCGGGTAAAAAATTGCCAGAATGCTTCGCCGATCAACTCCGGCAACGCCATGGCACCACGCAGGTATTCGCGATAAGCCGGTTTCAGGAATTGCCCCGGCTCCAGTTTGACCTCACGCGATTTGTTGGTGATGAAGATGTCGTACATCTCGCGCGGCGAAATCTTGTTGGCCAGCGCAGCAGATATGAACCCACCGGCACTGACGCCGACATAAACATCGAGATCGGTAAACTCGACGCCATCGAGCACTTCAGCCAGCGCGCATAGCGCCCCCACCTCGTAGATGGCGCCCAATGGCCCGCCAGCGGCCAGATTCAAGCCGATGCGCGGTTGTTTGGGATGAGGATGGCTAGGCATGAGAGGTACTCCGATATTGCGAGGGGGCGGATTTTAGCGCAGCGCGCACGCCATGGCGTACCGCAAGGCCGTCCCGCAGAAACAGAACGGGGCGTACGCATAAGCGCCGCCCCGCTGGCATCACCTGGGGCCATCTGCGCGACTTCCGCCAACAGGCGGAACTACGCCGGACCAGCCCCGGAACAATCAAGCCTTGGCGGCCGGCTTTTCAGCCTCAACCTTGGCAGCTGCCGGCTTTGCGGCGACTTCGGCCTTGGCAGCTGGCTTGGCTTCTTCGGCCTTGGCAGCGGCTGGCTTGGCGGCCTGCTTCTTCAGCAGCTCGTTGACGCTCTTGTTCAGCTCTTCGATACGCTTGTTCAGGTCCGACAGGTCCTTGTTGCTTGGTACACCCAGTGCGTTCAGGGCACGGGCGACACGATCCTGGAATACTTGCTCGAGCTTGTCCCAGGTTTCGGTTGCTTTGCTGGTTACCGCCACGACTTTCTCCTCAGCCGATTTACGGCTCTTTTCTTCAACTTGCTTGCCAGCCTCGACCAGGTGATCGAAAGCTTTCACGCCCTCGCCTTGGGCCTTGGCAAATGCGCCAAGACCAGCCAGCCAGATTTGGTTGGCCGATTCAAGGATAACGTGAGCATACTGTTTTTCTTCGCTAGCTTTCTTCAACGACTTGGCCATGATGCACTCCTGATAAGGTGAAAGATAAGGTCGAACTGGTTGGTGTCACGATTCGGCGCGAGGTGTTGCCCAGCTTGTGGCGCCCGAGCGATCTGCGCTTCTTGGAGTGAATTATCGTGAACTTGTTTCGCTAAGTACCAGTTTTTCTTGACCTTTTCGTTTTACAATCCGGCACCGAAACAACACTGTTGCATGAATGCTACGTCGCTTTTTTTACGCCTGACCACGCAAACGCCTGTTGCCATTGGCATTGTGGCTTGGCGGCAATGCAACGCTGTGGGTTTTTTGTCCTTCGCATTTTCGCTACAACCATGAACACCTGCCTCGAACAATCCATCGCCGAAAGCGGCCTGAGCCGCCCGCATTACCTGCTTGCCCAGTGGCAGGCAGAGCGACTCCGCCACAGCTATGCCGATCTTTGTGCCGATCCACGCTTCGCCCCTGCCACCGAATTCTTCCTGCAAGACCTGTACGGTCCGCGCGATTTCAGCAAGCGCGACCATGATGGCGAGCGTGTGGTATCAAAAATGCAGCGTTTGTTGCCGCAGCGCGCCATGGCAGCAATCCAGAGCGCCCTGCATCTGAACCGGCTGACTCGCGAGCTGGATCAGGCCATGGTCAGCATGCTGTTCGACCATATGGCGGTAGAGACCATCAGCGCAGACAGCTACGCACAGGCCTATCGCCTGTGCGGCAATCGCGCGCTGCGTGAAGAGCAGATCAGCCTGGTCGATGCGCTCGGCCACGAGCTGGATGTGGTGGTGAAAAAACCACTGGTGCAAATGGCCTTGAAGCTGGCGCACGGCCCGGCCCATCTGGCCGGCCTTGGGGAGCTGCAGGATTTTCTCGAGCGCGGTGTTGCGGCGTTTTTACACATGAATGGCGCCGACAGCTTTCTGGCAACCATTGCCCGGCGCGAACGGGCTATCCTAGCGCGGATTTTTTCGGGCGCTGCCGATCCGTTCGCACCCGAGAGTGCAACGGGCGACGACCATTTGTAATGCAAGGCAGACAGAGCTGCCAGGAGACAGGCATGAAGAACACCGGTTTGACCGTAGTCGCAACATTGCTCATGGCAAGCAGTATGGCCGGCGAGCTCGACAGCCCGCTGGGTAACTGGAAAACCATCAGCGACAAGAATGGCAAGGTCGAATCGGTAATCCAGATCTATCAGGATGGCGGTGAACTGAAGGGGCGTATCGTCAATGTATTCAATCCGCCCAACCCCAACTGCACCAAATGCCGCGGTGCTTTGAAAGACCAGCCGCTGATCGGGCTCAACATCATGTCCGGCCTCAAACAGGACGGAAATATCTGGAATGGCGGCAAGATCATCGACCCGGCCGATGGCAGCGAATACAACGTCAAGCTCGAATTGGCGGACGAGGGCCAGAAACTCAAAGTGCGCGGCTTTATCGGTTTTTCGCTATTCGGCCGCACCCAGACCTGGCTGCGCGATAGCAAGTAGGCCATCAAGGCCCCGCGCCCGCACAAGCTGTTTGAATAATCAGCGAGGGATCGCGAGTCCGGGGGTGCCCAGCGCGCGGGAACCGGAATGCACTGGTGTGCATGAGGATTCAGAGCACTGTGCAAGCCCGGATCACGGCCGCACAGCCTCCTTGCAAACGGCTTCTCAGGCTTGGCGTGCGCGAACCATCTTGCTCAGGCGCTCGAACAGGCTGAGGTCCTGCTCGTTCTTGAGCAAGGCGCCGGCCATTGGCGGCAGGGCGTCGGTCAGCTGCAGCTGGCTGGGTGCCACGCCTTCGGCCAGCAAGAGCTTGAGCCAATCCACCAGTTCCGACGTCGACGGGCGCTTTTTCAGGCCCGGTAATTCGCGCACCGCATAAAACAGCGAAAGCGCTTCTTTCAGCAGATCTTCGCGCAAGCCAGGAAAGTGCACATCGACGATGCGCGCCATGGTGTCGCGATCCGGGAAGCGGATGAAGTGGAAAAAGCAGCGGCGCAGGAAAGCATCCGGTAGCTCTTTTTCATTATTGCTGGTGATGATGATGACGGGACGATGGCGCGCCTCGATGGTCTGGCGCGTTTCATAAACGTCGAAGGCCATGCGGTCGAGTTCGCGCAGCAAATCATTGGGAAACTCGATATCGGCCTTGTCGATTTCATCGATCAGCAACACTGCCTGCCGCTCGCTCTCGAAGGCTTCCCACAGCTTGCCGCGCACAATGTAATTGCCGATATCGCGAACCCGCTCATCGCCAAGCTGGCCATCGCGTAGCCGGGCCACCGCGTCGTACTCATACAGGCCGTGCTGGGCCTTGGTGGTGGACTTGATATGCCAGGCAATCAGCGGTGCGCCGAGCGAGCTGGCCACCTGCTCGGCCAGAAGGGTCTTGCCGGTTCCCGGCTCGCCCTTGATCAGCAAGGGTCGTTGCAGGGTGATGGCCGCATTGACCGCCAGCATCAGGTCGGGTGTGGCGATATAGCTATCGGTGCCGGTAAAGCGCGTGGTCGTCATGGTAGATCCTTGCAGAAGCGGCCAATTGTAGCGTTAAACGACGGCCGGACCAGCAAGCCCCGGTAGTACCTGGCGTGCATTGTCGCCCGTAGCAAGGACCAACTTGTCGACCGATATGCCGCGCAGCATCGCCAACTGCTCGGCAATGCGCCCCAGGTAGGCCGGCTCGTTGCGTTGGCGATAGGCCCATTCGGGCGGAATATCGGGCGCATCGGTTTCCAGCACAATGGCCTCGAGTGGCAAGTCACAAGCAAGACGGCGGATATTGAGCGCACGCTCAAATGTCAGCGTTCCGCCAAAGCCGAGTTTGAAGCCTTGCCGGATATAGGCATCGGCCTGTTGCGGGCTGCCATTGAAGGCATGGGCAATACCCTTGGTGACACCGAAACGCCGTAATTGCTTGAGCACTTGGTCTTGCGACTTGCGCACATGCAACAGTACCGGCAGATCAAAATCGCGCGCCAGTTTGAGCTGTTCGGCAAACAATTCAGTCTGGCGCGTCGCATCAAGCCCTTCGACAAAGAAATCCAGACCGATTTCACCCACGGCGATCGGGCGCTGCGCTTCCAGCAGGGTACGCAAGCGCAGCAGATGCGCGTGGCGATGCGCTCGCTCATAAATCGGATGCAGGCCCAGCGCTACCGGGCAGCCGTAACGCTCGCGCATCGATAGCGTTGCGTCGAATGTCGCCTCGGTAATCGCCGGAACGACGATCTGTCCGACGCCAGCCGACTCTGCCCGACTGACTACCTCGTCGCGATCAGCATCAAACTCCGGTGCATCGAGGTGGCAATGAGTGTCGATCAACATGGTGCTTGCCCGGCTAGAATGGGTGAATCCTTGTGAAATGCCGACCATCATGCCCGCCGATGATCACAGCCTGAAAACCCTGAAACTCGAAGCCTTCGATCTCGCCGGCTCGCCCGCGCTGCGCAGCAAGCTGGAAACCTCGGAAGCCCTGAGTGAGCTCGATGGCAGCGAACTGCTCCATCTGGCCAGCCTGTTGAAAGTCTACCAAGTGCCGGCGGGCACCCAGATCTTCAAGGAAGGCGACTCGGCCGCTTATATGGGCATGGTGCTGGACGGCCGCCTGATTGTCAGCAAGCGCAATGAGGAAGCAGCCGGCAAGCCGCTCTATAGCATGGCCGCCGGCAAGGTATTCGGCGAGATGGCGATGCTGGATGGCGAGCCACGTTCGGCTACGGTAATGGCCGCGGTCGACAGCACGATAGCCGTTCTGTCGCGCGACAATTTCGAGAAGCTGTGTGACAGCCGGCCGATCATTGCACTGAAGCTGCTGCGACGCATCGGACGACTTCTGTCGCAACGGCTGCGCCGGGTCAGCGGCTTGCTGGTTGACTACCTGCCTTAGCGGTGTGCGCTATCAATCGATAAACTCGAACAAGGTGATCACCTTTTCCACGCCAGGCGTCTGGCTGGCGACTTCAGCCGAATCCTTGGCTTCCTGACGTGTCACCAATCCCATCAGATACACCGTGCTGCGCTCGCTGGTCACCTTGACATGGATGGGCGAAAACCGTTTGCTATCGAGCATGCGCGCCTTGAGCCGGGTAGTGAGCCCGGTATCGGCGGCACGTGCCGACAGGCTCGACGGCAGCATCACCGCCACCTCGTTGTACACCTGCTTCACATCCTGGGTTTCGCGCGCCAGGCGCTCGACTTCGACGCGGGTCGCTTCATCCGGCACTTCCCCGGTCAACAGCACGGCGCGGTTGAAGCTATTCACATTCACATGGCTGGCATTACCGAACTTGGCATCGATGCGCTCACCGACGCGCAGCCCGATCTGTTGGTCATTCCACAGCACCGCCGTCGGCCGCCTATCCTGTGCAGCCACCACACCACCCGCTGCGCCTGCCACCACCAGTGGTACACAGGCGGTGAGCTGGCTGAGCAGTACGGTAAGTGCGAGCACACTACCGGCCCGCAGGACTTGCTTTGCTAGCATGCCTTATTCCCCATCAAGCAAAATGAAATCGATGGCGTCACAGATGCCATGTATCAGCATCATGTGCACCTCCTGGATACGCGCGGTGCGCGCAGCCGGCACATTCAGGTGGATATCGTCGCCCGACAGGATATCAGCGATCTTGCCGCCGTCGCGCCCGGTCAGGGCAATTACCGTCATTTGCCGCTCATGCGCGGCGTGTATGGCTTCCACCACATTGAGGGAGTTCCCCGAGGTGGAAATCGCCAGCAACAAATCACCCGGTTGACCCAAGGCCCGCACTTGCTTGGAGAAGATCAGGTCGTAGTCGTAATCATTGGCGATGGCGGTCAGCACCGAGGTATCGGTGGACAAGGACATGGCCGCCAAGCCCGGCCGCTCCTTCTCGAACCGGCCCACCATCTCGGCAGCAAAGTGCTGCGCATCGGCCGCCGAGCCGCCATTGCCGCAGGCAAGAATCTTGCGATCCCCCATCAGCGCAGCCACCATGCGCTCGGCGGCGGCGGCGGCGGGTGCACACAACAGGCTGCGCGCCTCCTCCTTTGCCGCCAGGCTGTCGAGGAAATGCTGGTTAACACGTTCGATCAGGTCCATCAGAATGCTTTCACAATTGGATAATGTTTTTCAGCCAGCTGATATGTGCATCGCCCTCGAACAATACTGCATCGAATCGGCACGCCGGCTGGCGCGCCAGCGTTGCCAGATAGTGCTGGGCAGCAGCAACCAAGCGGGCTTGTTTATGGTTAGTGATACTGGCGGCTGCGCCGCCGAACTGCTGGCTTGCGCGCCTGCGCACTTCGACAAATACCAGCACGGCGCCATCGGTACAGATCAGGTCGATTTCACCGAAGCGACAACGCCAGTTGCGCGCCACCATGCGCAAACCTCGGGCGGCCAGATAACGCTCGGCCGCGGCCTCTGCCTGGTCGCCACTGGCTTTCATTGTCGGCCCTGCACCGCAACGGAGGCGTGGCGCCCTGCCCGCCCGATCATGGCGGCGCGCATCAATACGCTGGCAGGGTATGGGCACGACAGGCAAAATGCCGTCGCTGCATAAGGCGGCACCCAGCTTAAGGAAACAACACCGTGCATGGCGAGCCGTATTTGATTGAACGACCGGCATTATATGTGGTGGCCACCCCGATCGGGAATCTGGCCGACCTGACCCCACGCGCTCTGGACGTATTGCGCCAGGTTGACTGCATCGCCGCCGAAGATACCCGCGTTACCGGCCAACTCCTCAAACGCATGGGTATCGACGCCAGGATGCTGTCCCTGCGTGAACACAACGAGCGCGAAGCGGCGGCCCGATTGATCGAGCGATTGGCCGCCGGCGAAGCCATCGCCCAGGTATCAGATGCCGGCACACCGGCCGTCAGCGACCCCGGCGCCAGACTGGTCGAGGCTGTGCACCAAGCCGGCTTCAAGGTAGTGCCGATTCCAGGCGCATCGGCACTATTGGCAGCACTGGCGGCGGGCGGCATGCGTTCGCCACGCTTTTACTTTCACGGCTTTCTGGAACCCAAAACCGGGGCACGGCAGGCTGAGCTGGCCACCCTGGCCGGTCTGCCCCATACCGTCGCCTTTTTTGAAGCACCGCATCGCATTGCAGACAGCCTCGCCGATATGGCCAGCGTATTCGGCGGTGAGCGCATTGCCGTGTTGGCGCGCGAACTGACCAAGACCTTTGAAACCATCCGCCGCGCACCGCTGGGCGAACTGGCGCAGTGGGTTGCCAGCGACTCCAATCAGCAACGCGGCGAACTAGTGATCCTGATCGAGGCGGCACCAGCCGACACGGCTGCTGGCGACACCGAATTCGATAGCCTGCTCAAACCCTTGCTAGGCGAGTTGCCCTTGAAACAGGCGGTCAAACTCGCAGCCGAAATCAGCGGCGGCAACCGCAATGCGCTGTATCAGCGCGCACTGCAATTGAAAGAGGGTTGACCGGTGCCGCGCTCTTTGCAATAATCCGCGCCTTCCTACCTGCCCGGGTGGTGAAACTGGTAGACGCAGGGGACTCAAAATCCCCCGCCGCAAGGCGTGTCGGTTCGATTCCGACCCCGGGCACCAAATATATGGCCAGCTTATCGGCCTTCAAAAAAGCCGCATGGTGATCATCCATGCGGCTTTTTATTGCTCAACACCGACGTCGCGCGATCGGCATTAGGGCGTAAATGCCTTGGCAATCTGGTATGCCAATTTGCTGGCCGCCTCCAGATAGGCATGCACATGCGGCACAAACATCGGTAAAGACAGATACAGGGATGCCAATCCAATTGCCAAGGTAAGCGGAAAGCCGACTGCGAAAACATTGAACTGCGGCGCAGCCCGAGACATGACACCGATCGACATATTGGTGATCAGCAAGGCCGCAACCGGCGGCAAGGAGAGCAATAGCCCCAGCTGGAATATTTGCCCGCCCGATTTCACCAATAATTCGAGCGCAGCCAGTTTGATCGGTGCGGCAGTAATCGGCAGCCAGACAAAGCTCTTCGCCAGGGTTTCGATAACCAGCAAATGTCCATTCATGGCCAGAAACAATAGCAAGGTCAGCAAGCTGGCGAACTGCGCTACAACCGCTGTATTGGCACCATGCTGCGGATCGTAAAAGCTGGCGAATCCCAGGCCCATTTGCAGGCCTGCCAGATGACCGGCCATTTCAACTGCTGTAAATATCAGGCGCATGGTAAAGCCGATGGCGAGCCCGATGATGATCTGCTGGATGATGATCAATATACCAAGCGGCGATACCGGCTCGATGTGCGGCATGGGCGGGAGTGATGTCGATAACAAGATCGACAAGGCCAGCGCCAATCCCACTCTGATCCGGACCGGGATGGTCCGGCTGGAATAAAACGGGTCAACCGCAAAAATGGCCAATATCCGGAAAAACGGCCACAACAGCGCCGTCAGCCAGGCATTGATTTCCGCTTCATTTACTGCGAACACAGGCTAGCCCACCATGGATGGAATGCTCTGATACAGCCGGATTGTGTAATCCATGATGGTTTCCAGCATCCACGGGCCGGCCAGCACTGCCACCAGGAAGGTCACCAATAATTTCGGGATGAATGAAAGCGTCGCTTCGTTGATCTGGGTAGCCGCCTGAAATACGCTGATCATCAAGCCGACCAGCAGGCCGGCAAGCAGCATCGGACCGCCCAGCAATATCATCACTTCAAATGCACGCTGCACGATGGTAATGACCATTTCCGGCGACATCGACCCTCCTGCTAAACGTAAAAGCTCTGTACCAGCGAGGTAATCAGCAGCGTCCAGCCATCTACCAGCACAAACAGCATGATCTTGAATGGCAGGGATATCACCACCGGCGAGACCATCATCATGCCCATGGCCATCAGGACACTGGCAACCACCATATCGATGATCAGGAATGGAATAAACACCAGAAAGGCGATCTGGAATGCCGTCTTCAATTCGCTGGTGACATAGGCAGGAATCAACACTTTCAGACTTATGTCGTCCGGCGTCTTCGGCTTGGCACTATTGGATAACTGAATGAATACCGCCAGATCCTTTTGCCGGGTCTGCCGCATCATGAATTGCTTGAGTGGCTTGGAACCGCGCTCCACAGCCTCATTGAAGGTGATTTTATCTTCACTATACGGCTGATAGGCCTCGTTCCAGATTTTGTCGAGCACCGGCGACATGACAAAGACAGTAAGAAACAGGGACAGGCCGACAATCACCTGATTGGGCGGCGCCTGCATGGTGCCCAAGGCCTGCCGCAGCATCGACAATACGATGACGATGCGCGTAAATGCCGTGGTCATCAGCAATAGCGCCGGTAAAAACGTCAGGCTGGTGAGAAAAAGCAGCGTCTGCAGGGTCAGCGAATAGGCTTGTCCCGAGCCAGCAGGCTGACTGGTAAGCAGCGGCAGCCCCGGCGCTGCCGCATGCACTTGCATGGAAATCAGGCACAGCAGCAGCCAAATCCGGGATTGCCTCATGCCGGCTCCTTGCTGGCCGGCTGCTTGCGCGCCTTCAGAATGGCGGACAATCGCTCCGCAAATACCGGCGCAGAAGTGGCCGGCACTTCCGCATCAGCCGGCTTAGGAAAGCTGTGCAAATGACTGATTTCGGACTGGGTTACGCCGAGTACCAGCCAGGTATCAGCCACCTCCACGACTACCACCCGCTCTTTTGGGCCAACCATCACGCCACTGATTACCCGAAGCTGCTTTCCGCCCAACTGACCAGGGCCGAGGCGGCGCACCATCCAGGCAGTGGCAAAAATCGCCAGCAAGACCAGCAATAGTGAAAACACCACCTGGAAAACACTGAATACACCTGGCGATGCGGGCGGCATGCTGCCGTATTGGGCAGCCGGAGCGGCAAGCGCTGCCGAACTGGCGGCGGTAATCAGGAAAGAAACCATCAATACCTTATTTATGCAGACGACGTATGCGTTCGGCCGGGGTAATGATATCGGTCAGGCGAATACCGAATTTATCATTGACCACCACCACCTCACCCTGGGCAATCAAGCAGCCGTTTACCATCACATCCATCGGCTCACCTGCCAGACCATCCAGCTCAACCACCGAACCTTGAGCAAGCTGCAGCAGGCTGCGAATGGCGATCTTGGTACGACCCAACTCCACGGTCATGGTCACCGGGATGTCCATGATCATATCAATACTGGATGGCCCCGTCGGCTTTTCCGGTTCATTGTCAAAACGCTGGAAAATATCGGCAGGGGCAAGATTCTGCGTCTGCGTAGCTGCCGGTGCTACGCTCGCCGTAGCCGCCATGGCGGCAGCCTCATGCTCCTGCTGTTCTGCGAGCGCAGCAGCCCAGTCATCCAGCCCTTGTTCTTCGGTTTCGTTACTCATCGCTCAACTCCTCCAAGGGCTCATCGTCGAGCATCAATTCTTCAGGCGTGGTCAGAATCTTGTCGACCTTCAGCGCATATTGACCATGCATGGTGCCATAGCTTCCTTCCAGCAGCGGTACGCCATGCACTTCGGCAGTGATTTTCTCCGGGATATCAATACCGATCACATCGCCTACTTTCAGATCGAGAATTTCACCCAGCGTAATTTCGGCCGTACCCAAAGTAGCAATCAAATCGACATTGGCCGATTGCACCTGGCGGGACAGCAACTTTACCCAGCGATTATCGGCCTCCATACGGTCAGCCTGCATCGAGCTATACAGCAGGTCACGCAAGGGTTCGATCATTGAATACGGGAAGCACACATGGAAATCGCCACCACCTGAACCGAGTTCGATCTTGAACGTGAATGCCACCACCACTTCGGTCGGCGTTGCAATATTGGCAAACTGGGTGTTCATCTCCGAGCGGACATAGGTAAATTCGGTTTTGAATACCGGCTCCCACGCCTTGCGGTATTCATCCATCACCACTTCCAAGAGGCGCTGGATGATACGCTGCTCAGTCGGAGTAAAATCACGGCCTTCGACCCGGACATGATATCGGCCATCCGAGCCGAACATATTGTCCACTACCAGAAACACAAAATCCGGATCGAAAATAAACAAGCCCGTACCGCGCAGGGGCTTCATATGAATCAGGTTCAGATTGGTCGGAACGACGAGATTGCGGATGAATTCGCTGTACTTCTGGACACGCACTGGCCCGACCGATATTTCGGCCGAGCGCCGCATGAAATTGAACAGACCGATGCGCAGGTTACGGGCAAAGCGTTCGTTGATCACCTCCAGCGTGGGCATACGCCCACGCACAATCCGCTCCTGGCGACCGATGTCATAGGCGCGGATCGCCGAGGCATCCAGCCCCTCGTCCGCATCTTCGTCTTCCCCGGTCACACCGCGCAGCAGCGCATCGACCTCTTCCTGGGAAAGAATATCATCAGCCATGATCGCCCCGATTCACTACATGATCACTTATTGGACGATAAAGGTCTTGAACGAAACGCCCATGACACCTTCCTCGTCATCTTTAGCGCCAAGCGATTTATTGATGGTCTGTTTGAGTTCGGCCATCAGCTTGAGCTTCCCGTCTGTCGTTGCCAGTTCATCTGGCTTTTTTGCACTCAGTACCAGATTGACATTGCTGCTGATCAAAGGCAGGAAATTCTTGATGACTTCCTTTTGCTTCTCATCAGCGACTCTTACATATATCTCGGTCTGAAGTACCGTACCGCCCTGCAAATTAACCGTAAAGGTGTCGAGTTTTTCGAACACCGGCGCTTCCTCGTGCTTCTTCTTGTCTTTCTTTTCCTTCTTTTCCTTATTTTTTTCCGGCTCGTGCTCTTCACTCGCTACCGGTTCGGCCCCACCAGCCTGACCGGCCGACAATGAAAGAACCAACCACGCCGCTACAGCACCGCCCACCAGTATTACCAATACCAACAGCACAATAATCAGGTAAAGCAGAACAGGCTTTTTGCCTTTTTGCCCACCGTCACTTGCCTCCGCTGGCGGGGCGGTTTTTTTGGCTTCTGCCATGGAGTCGGTCCTTTCCGGATGTTGTTGCTTTGCCTGTTGAGGCAGGTAAAACACTGCCCCGCTATGCCAAGTTATAAAGCAAACATGTCACCCAAACAAGGATTGGTGCGGCTTTCACCCACTTCCCGACACCTCCTGCCGCACATCTGTACAACATCGTCTTGTCGTCGCATTTCGGCCGATTCCTTCCGGCTTACCCCCAACTGCCAGCGAAGCAAGCGGCGCCTTCGGCATGACAGCTGCCGCCGCGCTTGCCATCGCCACTAGACAAACAGGTTCACATTTCCCGGCAAACCCGTTAGCACGCGACTCGATCTCGCCGCGTTTGGCGCTACCACATCGTCCATCGCCAGCCCGTCGTTGCGACTGCGCGTGCCCTGCCGCTGATTGCCACCCTGCTCACGACCGCCGTCGTTACTGCGCGTCTGCACATTGCTCTGAGCAAGTTGTATTCCAGATTCCGCCAGCATTTCTTCAAGGCGCGGCAAGGAGGCATTGAGCGCTTCACGTACCGGCGCCGTAGCCGCGACAAAGGTCAGGCTGGCTTGATCCTTGTCGAGGCTGAGCTTGATATCGAGCGGCCCCAGATGCGGTGGATTCAGTTGTAGCTCTACTTCCTGATGCTGGTTGCTGACCATCATCACCACCTGGTGACCCAAAGCACTATCCCAGCCATCGCCACCTACCGGCTGGAAAATGGTGTTCTCTATGCGCAGCTGGGCGGGATTGTTCGCGCTGCGTACCGTATCGCTGCGCTGCGGCACCGCGACGGCCAATGGCGCCACTATCGTTGCCGCCGACTCCGTCTGTTTTGTCTCCATCAAGGTGCTGAACAACATATCGGTTTTGCCTGGCTCGGCAATTGTCGCCGGCGATAGTTGCCGCTGTCCGCCTTCAGCCAAGCTGGCTAGCAATGTGCTGTCAGTTGCATCTTTCTTTCCCTTGTCGCCTGCACGCTCACCCAGTGCATGCGCCATGGCTGCCGTGCGTGCCAACTTGCCTGATGCCCCCTCAGATTGCGGCGCGGTCGGCGCTGTCGCGGCAGACAGCGCTTGCAGCTGGGCAAGCAAGGCTGCCAGACCGCCCGTGCCGACCTGGGTATCGGGCGGCGCCTGAGTCGTTTGCACGATATCGGCAGCCTGCTCGCTATCGGGCTTATCCTTGGCCTCTTTGGCTGTATCTGGCGCCTGGCTTTGAGTTGGCTCGGTCGCGTGATCGACCGATTCCGGCGCGCCGGACCTTGCATCACCCTCATCCGCTTTTGCCTGCTTTTGCAAGGGCCGGCTCGTGCCAGTACTTTGCGCCTGCGGCGCGCTACCGGCTTTATTGCTTTTGGCGGGTGGCGGCACCGCCGCTGCGGGCGTTGCCGCAGCGTTACCGGCATCGGCCGCCTGGCGCACAGCAATCTGCTTGCTGAGCGTGCGGTCGAACAGGCTTGCAGGGTTGAGCTCCTTGGCGCTGCCCTTGCCCGACTGAGCCGGTAATGCCTGGGTTTGCACAACAGGATTGGCGAGCAGGCTGGACATGGACGATTCCTTGGCTAGGCCGTGGCGGCAGATGAGCTCTTAAAGCAACGACAATGCCAGCTAGCTTTTCCAGGGAATCAACACAGCGGCATCTGCCAGCCCTGCAATACAACGAAATCAATCATTGCCATGTCGGCGTCGCACCATATTGGCCGACCATTCATCGGACTGGCGTTGTGCGAGTCGATTATCAGCTTGCGCTTCCCGGAAATCATGGCGCTGCTGCAGGGCTTCGAAGGCTTTTACTTCTTTGACGCACTCACTCCAGAACTGCCGAGCAGACTCCAGAGCAGCGAGTTGCCGCTCGACTTCCGCCATCTGCTGCTCGATTGCGCCTGCCAGCTTGGCCAGAAACAGCTGAAAATCATTCCACTGATGCATATGCATGCCACGGCCAGCATTGGTATTGAGGCGCAGCCGGTACTCGTCGCGATATGCTTCGATCTGCGCCAGCTGCTCGCGAGCCGCCTGTACCCGCAGACTGGCATTACCGATCGCCAGCGCCGCCGCTTCGCGCCTGTCGATAGCGCGTTGCAGCAGAAAATCGAACTGGAATGCGCGGGCCATGGCCAATCAGCCCTGAAACAGCGCGGCCAGACGCGCCCGGGCGGAATCATAGGGCTCGCGCTCGTCTATGCCTTGCTGCAAAAAGGCATCCAGAACCGGCATGCGCATGATCGCCTCGTCAAGCAAGGGGTCGGAACCGCGTGCATAGGCGCCAACATTGATCAGATCGCGGCTGCGCTGGTAGCGCGCATACAGCTGCTTGAAGCGCCGCACATGGTCAAGCTCGCTCGCAGGCACGATATCGGTCATCACCCGGCTGATCGACTGCTCGATATCGATTGCCGGATAGTGCCCGGCATCGGCCAGTTGCCGCGACAGCACGAAATGGCCATCCAGAATGGCCCGGGCGCTATCGGCAATCGGATCTTGCTGGTCATCACCCTCGCTGAGCACCGTGTAAAACGCGGTAATGGAGCCGCTGCCATCGCGGCCATTGCCGGCGCGCTCGACCAGGGCGGGCAGTTTGGCGAATACCGACGGAGGATAACCGCGCGTAGCTGGCGGCTCGCCCACGGCCAGAGCGATTTCGCGTTGCGCCATGGCGTAACGGGTAAGCGAATCCATGATCAGCAACACATTGGCACCGCAATCGCGGAAGTACTCGGCGACCGCCGTTGCATAGGCAGCGCCATGCAAGCGCAGAAGCGGTGGCGTATCGGCCGGTGCGGCGATCACTACCGAGCGGGCCAGGCCTTCGCTACCGAGAATGTTCTCGATGAAGTCCTTGACTTCGCGGCCACGCTCGCCAATCAGGCCAACCACCACCACATCGGCCGTCGTAAAGCGCGCCATCATTCCCAACAGCACGCTCTTGCCAATGCCGGAGCCGGCGAACAGACCAAGGCGCTGACCACGGCCCACAGTGAGCAGGGCATTGATGGCACGGACACCCACATCGAGCACCTGCGCCACCGGTACGCGATCCAGCGGGTTGAACGGGCGGGAGAACAAGGGCACATGCGCATCAGTTGCCACCATGCCCCGGCGATCCAGCGGCCGCCCCAGCCCATCGAGTACGCGGCCGAGCATTTTCGGCCCGACGCCGATCTGCCTGCCGTGGTCTTCAAAGCGGCGTAGCGGCGGCAACGCCTCGCCATACTGCGGTACACGGCTGCCAAGATCCTCATAGGCGATGACTGCAGCACCGGGCTCCAGGCCATACACCTCGGCCACCGGCATCAGGAACAGTTTTA